>NZ_JADBUB010000204.1:0-13584 GCF_020245865.1 Microcystis sp. M169S2 | reverse complement strand
GTCTAATCCTTCTATCGGTTTTACTAATTCCTTGATTTTCGAGTTGGTGAAAATTCTTCTATCACTTACCCAGACCACATTCTCAATCCCCCAACCCTTTCTGACTTTCTCAATTTGTCCGCTTAAAGTAGCACCGTCTGAAGTGTTTACTTCAAATACTTTTACCGCTATCGGACAACCCTTAGCTGAACATAACAGACCAAAAACTATCTGAGTTTTTCCCTTCTTTTTATCTCGATTATAACCATATTTTCCCAGTTCACAACCGTTTCCTTCTAGGTAGGCGTTCGGCGAGACTTCGGCGTGAGCTCAGTCGAACGCTCAGCCGAGCTGTAGAAGTGACATCATACAAGACTAACGAGACTTAAAAGTCGGTTTATTGGTTGGCAAATCGTCGCCAATGACCATACAATCGGGATCGCGCCGCCGCATATACGGTTCCGTATAATTAGCACTAATGCCATTGCGAACCCGACACACTAAGGCTTCTACCACTTTACCTCGGTTGGGGATGTCATAGGCAACCTCATGATAGCCGTTTTTGGCATCTTTAACGGCTAATTCAATTAGTTGTTCGACATCCGCAGCCAGGGTGAAATTCGGGCATGATTGCAGAATATCTGTTAATTCTGACGGTAACGAGAAATCGGGAAGCGGATTAACTACCATGTTCCCTCCTCAGGATGAGGCTTTAAGTATTATTACTTAATATAGCTTTCCGTCGAGCAACTTAGATTAATCGTTGATAAAAATCAATATTAGACCCGCCGCAAAAGACCTGTCATACTAAATCCGTTGAGTATAGGCTACTGATGAAGACAGGCAATAGGCAAGAGGCAATAGGCAAGAGGTAGGGTTGATTCATGAATCAACCCTACAGGGGGTAGGGGGGATCAAAGGCAAAATCTATCTCTACAAGCTCAAGGGTTGCGGATCTAACTTCAAATCGGCAAGACTGACATCGCCGTGACCATTTACCGCCACCTCTAGGGGCAAATTGCCGTGATAAGCTTGGATTAACAGGGTTTTTAAGTCCTCGATCAGGGGATAACGGGGATTGGCTCCGGTACACTGATCATCGAAAGCTTGTTCGGCTAAATGGTCTAATTTGGCCATAAATTCGGCTTCACTTTCGGGAATTACCTCTTTAATACTGGCCGGAATACCGATTTCCCGTTTTAAACATTCGATCGCTAATACCAATCTTTCCACACTTTCGGTCTCGCTTTCTCCCCCCAATCCCAAGGAATGAGCGATCCTGGCATAGCGCCACTTCACGTTAGGATATTTGTACTGAGAGAAAGTCGCCTGTTTAAAGGGGGCATCGGTGGCATTATAGAGGATGACGTGGGAAATCATCAAAGCATTGGCTAGACCGTGGGGAATGTGGAAAATTGCCCCCAATTGGTGGGCCATGGAGTGACAGATGCCTAAAAAGCCATTAGCGAAGGCCATTCCTGCCATTGTCGCCGCATAATGGACTTTTTCCCGCGCTTTCGGGTCTTTAGCTCCGTTATGATAGGAACTGGGCAAGTATTTAAACAGCAGTCGGATGGCATCTTGAGCAAGAGCGTTAGTATATTCTGAGGCTAAAACCGAGACGTAGGCCTCAAGAGCGTGAGTTAAAGCGTCAATTCCGCCGTAGGCTGTTAATTTTTTCGGCATATTCAGCACTAATTCCGGATCGACAATGGCCATGCTGGGAGTTAGAGCATAATCTGCCAAAGGATACTTAATATTATTACGGCGATCGGTCACGACGGCGAAGGGAGTCACTTCTGATCCTGTTCCCGAAGTGGTGGGAATACAAACCATCAGAGCTTTTTCGCCTAAAGGGGGCAATTCATAGACTCGTTTGCGGATATCCATAAAACGCATGGCCAAGCTCTCGAATTCTATCTCTGGATGCTCGTAGAGTAGCCACATGATTTTAGCGGCATCCATGGGGGAACCACCACCGATAGCGATAATTACATCGGGATTGAAGGTATTAATTACATTTAACCCCCGTTCGACGGTTTCTAGGGAAGGATCGGGTTCCACATCATAAAAGATATTAATCGTGATGCCGATTTCTTCTAAAACTTCCTCTAAAGCTGCGGTAACTCCTAGGTCGAAAAGAGGTTTATCGGTGACAATAAAGGCCCGTTTTTTGCCGGCTAATTCCCGAATAGCGACGGGTAATGACCCGTATTTAAAATATACTTTTGGTGGTACTCGGAACCAAAGCATATTTTCCCGGCGCTCGGCTACGGTTTTAATATTTAATAGGTGGGTAGGTTCGACGTTTTCGCTGATGGAATTACCGCCCCAAGTGCCACAACCGAGGGTTAAACTAGGATCGAGACGGAAGTTATAGATATCACCGATCGCACCTTGGGAGGAAGGGGTATTAATTAATACCCGGGCCGTTTCTACGTTGTCTTGAAAGTGCTTAATATGTTCCCGATTGGAGGGTGCGGTATAAAGCACGGCCGTATGACCTCGACCGGCAAATAAGACCAGTTTTTCGGCTTTTTTGACCCCATCTTCAAAGTCTTTCGCTCGGTACATAGCTAAAATTGGCGAGAGTTTTTCGTAGGAAAATGGTTCCTCTAAGCCAATATTTTCTACTTCTCCGATTAGTAAGCGGGTATCTTCGGGAACGGAAATTCCGGCCATGGTGGCTAATTTTTCTACCGGTTGTCCGACGATATCGGGGTTGATATGACCATCTTTGAGGAGAATCCCGGCGACTTTTTCCCTTTCTTCGGGGGAAAGAAGATAGGCCCCGCGATCAATAAATTCCTGTCGAACTTCTTCATAGATGCTATCGACAACGATTACCGATTGTTCCGAGGCGCAAATCATGCCGTTATCAAAGGTTTTACTGAGAATAATCGAGGAAACGGCCATTTTTATGTGAGCAGTTTCGTCCACTAAAGCGGGGGTATTGCCGGCACCGACTCCTAGGGAAGGTCTTCCGGAAGAATAGGCCGCTTTTACCATACCGGGACCGCCGGTAGCAAGGATTAAATTAATGCTGGGATGTTGCATTAATGCTTGGGAAAGTTCCACCGATGGCTGATCGATCCAACCAATAATACCAGCCGGCGCACCCGCTTTGACGGCCGCTTCTAAGACTATTTTGGCCGCCGCGATCGTGCAGTCTTTGGCTCGCGGATGGGGGGAAAAAATGATGCCGTTGCGGGTTTTCATGGCAATTAGGGCTTTAAAAATGGCTGTGGAGGTGGGATTTGTGGTGGGTACGATCCCCGCTAAAATGCCCACGGGTTCGGCGATTTTTTGCAATCCAAAGGATTTATCTTCTTCGATAATGCCGCAGGTTTTGCTGTGTTTATATTTGTTGTAGATGATTTCTGAGGCAAAATGGTTTTTAATCACTTTATCCTCTATTACTCCCATCCCTGTCTCTTGTACTGCCATTTTAGCTAGGGGAATGCGCGCGTTGTTGGCTGCTAATGCGGCTTTTTTGAAGATAAGATCTACTTGTTCTTGGTTATAGTTGGCAAATTGTTGTTGAGCTTTTTTTACCTGTTGTATCAGTTCTTCTAGCTCTTGTCTATTGGTAACTATCATAACAATTTTGTCGAAAAAATTAGGCATTTTATTCTATTATAGCTTTTTTCGCCAAGGTACTCGCTCAATCTTGGGATTTTCTTTATAGTTTCCTAAGCATTGGTATTATAGAATACTAATAATTCTAGGTAATAGGTATGGGGAAGTGGGGAGATGGGTTTTAAAGTTCGATTGGGAGTTCATCATACTATTAAAAACAGAATTTATCATGAGAACGAATGTATCAAATTTAAGTCCCCCTTTTTAAGGGGGATTTAGGGGGATCAAATTTTTTAAGGGGGATTTAGGGGGATCAATTTTTTTAAGGGGGATTTAGGGGGATCAAATTTTTTTTAGTCCTTTGGGATGCTTTTGGGTGCGTTACGCTTCGCTAACACACCCTACATTTATATTTATTTGATTTCTCCCTCTATTATCCTGATTTCTTCCTCACTTAATCCATACAATTCATATACTATTTGGTTAATTTTTGTTTCTAACTCCTTGACTTCTTTTCCCTTAGCTTCTAAACATTGTTTAACTAGATATTCGATCGCTTGTTTTTGGGTATTATCAATGTCAACAACTGGAATCTGAGAAACATACATCGGTTTAAATTCAAAAAAACCACCCTGTTTAGATGATGCTATCTGTTGAATAAACCACCACATTATTGAAGAATTTAAAATAGCTAACAGACAATAAGCATTATCAGTTATACAGATTGAAGTTTTATCATTGCTATAATATCCACATAAATCTAGGGTATATTCAACATTATTGACGATAGCAGGAATAATAATTTTAGGTTGTTCAAATTCTTGCCAATACTTACAAGAACGCAATTCCCAAAAAAAGCGACCTTGATCATCTCTTTTAATTAATTTATCCCGAAATTCTTGAAATCTTGCATAAATTGCGGGATAGGTTTGAGCAAAGATTGCTTCTGCTTCTATTTTACTTTTATCTGACCAAGGATGACTTTTATTTTCCGATGACTCAATTTTAATTAAATACTGTTCAGCGAAATCTATTCGCCATCTTTTTACATCTCGTCCTCGGAGAAAAGGTTTAATAACTTCCTCGGAGGAGGGATGTTCACTAATTAATCTATCCCGGGTGATTTTATCAATCACAAAAGCTTCATTTAAACCTGTTATTATTCCACGATATAAGCTACCTTTTACATATTCTCCCAAAGGAGTACCGACTTTTTGCAATTTAGCCAATAAATCTAAAGTTTGTGAAGATTCTAATTTCCAACCATCAGCAGATAAATTAGCTTGAGTGATGGTTAGATAATCTTGTTCTAGAATTGTGGCAAACTGGGTGATATTTTGCTCTTTGTGTTTATCCCAAGCTAAAGCTTTAAACTGATTGCCATCCCATTTATCTTTACTTAAAGCGATAATACTGGGATAAGCGGTAGCTTCTTCAAAGACAGGAAAATCACCAAAGTCAATTAAATTAAAAATTTTCGTCGAATTGCTGAGAAGTTGTCTTAATTTTTCTCCGTATCCCGAACGAAAATATTTATTTGAGGAGATATAAGTTAAATAACCTTTATAGCGGTGTGCAGTCGTATGAGGTACAGTGTCACGAGCTATAAACCATGCTAGGCAAAGCTTGGTCTGTATCTCACTCAAGCGCTTACCGCTATATTTTTGAGTATTTGTAAACCCCTCTCATAGAAATAGACAAATAAATCAGCAATCCCGGTATAGGATTGATAAATTTTCTGCAAGATAGGTTTAATATTTTTGAGTTCCTCCTGTCGGATATAAGGAGGATTACCTATAATGACATCAAAACCGATAAAATTCCCCTTATCGTCTAGGACTTCGGGGAACTCGAAGCGCCATTCAAAAGCATTATGATAAATCTTACCGCTTTCAATCTCCTCCAGTTGCGGACGTAACTTATCAATCTCATTCCTTAACTGACTAATCTTCCTTTCCCGCGCTTTCTTTTCCTTGGGTGACTCCTCAAATAACAAAATTTGATTCTCTAGACTATATAAATCCGTTTCCAAACCCCGCAAGCGCTTTTTCAGAGGATTATCTCCCTGTAAAGTCTGACGAAAACTACTCTTAATCTCACTTATCAATCTCTCCATCTCGCGCTTTTGCGATTTATCCTCCGCGTTGCGATAGACTCTCACCGCATCCTTATAACTCTCGATACTTAAACGACTTTTGCGGGAAAAGACTTGTAAATCATTGGATAACCCAAAGCGACTAATCAGAGAATTGCCAACCTTGATATTAATATCGATATTCGGTAACGTCTCTAACTCGTTATCTGCTTTGTAGTAAGCATTCTTGAGTAACTCAATCCATAAACGCAACCGACAGATTTTCACCGAGTTGGGATTGATATCAACTCCAAAGAGACACCCCTCAATCAGACGCTGTTTTTCCTGAAATAAAGTCTCCTGTACTCGCTGACTTTCTCGGTTGCGGGGATTATATTCAAACAGATTACCGTCATCATCGGTGACGATTAACTCATCGTTCACCACCTCAACCCGATAATCCCTGAGAGTTTTACCCTCTTTATCCACCAAAATCTGTAACTCACTCTTAATCGCGATTATCTCGTTCAAAGCAGAAACAAGAAAATGTCCCGAACCCACCGCAGGATCACAAATTTTGAGACTATTGATAATAGCATTGGCTGCCGTTTTATCTTTGATGCGGTTATATACATCCTCGATTGTCTGACAATCCCATCCCTGACTCTGGTTAAATTTCTCTATTACTGCGCGTCGAATCGTTTCCCGACACATATACATAGTGATGAAACCGGGGGTGAAAAAGGAACCATCCTTATATCCGTTGATTTTCTCGAAGATTAATCCCAACACTGACGCATTGATAAGAGTCTTATTATCCTCCTGTATCGCTTCCCCACCTTCGCTGCTAAAATCGTAGGCGTTGAGAAACTCAAATAGGTATGCTAAAGCGTTGATTTCTCCTGTTCGCTTTTTCCCCTGACTATCCTTTAAGACTGTTCCTGCAAAAATCTCTATATTCTCCGAACGCAGGTTACTGATGACTATGGTTGACTGTTCTAAGTCTGTCGGTTCAAATAGGGAACTGTTGAGATAGGGAACCTGAGTATGGGTATTCTGGATGTCTTTGCTTCTTTCTGTCTGTTTTTTGGCCAAAACGCTGAAAAATAAGCGATTTAAGTCGTCATAGTTGGCAATTTTGCCTAAATTGAGAAACCCTAGGGATTTATCCCCCCGATGATACCTAATTATCTGCGCTTCTAATAGTTTGAGGAAGAGGATTCTATTTATCCAGGTTATCCCCAACTCTAAACCGATATTCAATAGTCTCTCCTCCTCCGTCTCCCCAAATTCTTCGGGATTGGGTAAACGAGAGATTTTATCTAAACTGTCCACTTGACTGATAGCGTTCTCTAGCAGCGAACCGGGTTGTCGCGCTGCCGGTTGCAGACGTTGGATGAGTTTTTTTCCTCCCTCTTTTATCTCTGTCAATCCGATGATATGCAGCAGTTCACTATAAAAGTTTTTGTCGAGACTGTTGCTATCGTTCGCAAAGGGGAGTTTTAAGAGGTGTTCGGGAGAAAAGATTTTATAGAGACTGATAAGGTTATGTTCGTCCTCCCGGATGGTTTGGGAGTATTCCCGCAAGTCAAAATGGGTGTATGTCAGGGAATCGAGTATGGAGTTCAGGAAGGGTTCTCCTATCTGTTTGTAGAAGAAGTCGGTGGTTTTTCCCGTTAGTCTCCCCGTCTCAAAGTCAGTAAACTGTCTGACGAGTTCCTGATTTTGTGCGAATAGTCTCTCGAAGATATTCCCATCGAAGATAAACCACTCATATATATTGGTAGCAATCAGGTGTTTTATATCTAGGTTTTTCTCGGTTATCCTTTCCCGTAGGAAGTAGAGGAGTAATTCTTGTAATGCTTTACAGTTGAGTTTGTCTCTCCGCAGCATCTCGCTTTTATTGCTGGGTTTCTTGACTTCCAATATTACCCCCACGGAATCCCGCGACTCTTTCCCATTATGGATGACTAAATCATTCCTTCCCTTGGTGTTGATGAAATGTTGAGGACTATAGTAGCTGTGTTTGAGAAAGTCTGCAAGCAGGTTTTTATGGAATTCCTCCGATTCTGTCTCGTTTATACTCCCCAAAAGTTGTTCTAGGTGGGTTTGAAACTTCTCCACCTGACTACGACTCGGTTTGACTCTCAGGAATGCTTTGTTTAATGCTTGTCGGGGAGAGAAATTTTCTGTCTTCATACCTTATATCCTCTTCCTACTCAACCCGATTTTGGGGTCTATTTTTTTCTCTCTTATCTTTGCTCAAAAACTATATATATATTTGCGCACGGATTCCCATTATCTAAAAAGTCTAAAGCAAGTCTCGTCATTTGTCAAGGGTTTTTAGAAAAAAAATCGAGCCGATTTTATAATCACCTCTTAGGGATAATTCCGTAGGGATAATTCATGAATTATCCCTACTCAGGAATGCTTTGTTTAATGCTTGTCGAGGAGAGAAATTTTCTGTCTTCATACCTTTATCCCTACTCCTACTCAACCCGGTTTTGGAGTCTATTTTTTTCTCTCTTATCTTCGCTCAAAAACCCTATATATATTTGCGCACGGATTCCCATTATCTAAAAAGTGTAAAGCAAGTCTCGTCATTTGTCAAGGGTTTTTAGAAAAAAAATCGAGCCGATTTTATATCCATCAGCAGTCAGCTTTGGATTCTGTCTCGTTTATACTCCCTAAGAGTTGTAGTTAGTCCCGATGAAAAAATTTTCACCCCCACAGATGAAAGAGGTTTCTTTCCCTAAACCCTACACCCTACACCCACTTTCCAGTCAGGTGGGTTTGAAACTTCTCTACCTGACTAAGACTCGGTTTGACTCTCAGGAATGCTTTGTTTAATGCTTGTCGGGGAGAGAAATTTTCCGTCTTCATACCTTTATCCCTATTCCTACTCAACCCGATTTTTGAGTCTATTTTTTTCTCTCTTATCTTTGCTCAAAAACTATATATATATTTGCGCACGGATTCCCATTATCTAAAAAGTCTAAAGCAAGTCTCGCCATTTGTCAAGGGTTTTTCTGAAAATTTCCCCACTTCCCCAGTTCCTGGAAGATTTTGAACATTTGCCCCCCGAACAGTTGCTGAGTGCTATTATGAAAAAGGATGCAAGAATCAGGTGGTTGATGGCTGAGATTAAGGGGGTTTTAAATCAGGATAAAGAAAATGTTGTTAGGCATCAGGGTCAGATTAAGGTTTCTGCTATATTCAAGCTTTATCTAATCTTCAAACTATTTGGTAATTATGATACAAATTACGTTAACCCCTGAACAGGAACAGTTTTTAGAAAGACAACTGAAAACTGGTAAATATAATACCCCTCAAGAGGTTATATCTAAAGCGTTTCAGCTATTAGAAGAACAGGAGGATGAAATTATATTACCCGATTATGTTAAAGGGACAGAATCCGCAAAAGCTTTATTAAAAGAAAAGATTAGGAAGTATCGAAAAGAACGGGAACAAAATAAGGACAAACCGATTGATCCTGAAAAAGTAAGGTTAGCAGAAGAATTTAAGCGTTTATGCCAAGAAACCCAAGCTTTACACGCTGATAATCCGTTAACCGATGAAGAAATTGCGGCGGAAATTGAAGCTTATCGGAGAGGAGAATGAGAGTTATTATTGATACAAATATCCTTATTTCTGCGGCGGTTGCTGATGGAAAACCAGAAAAGGTGATTAATTTTATTATTAGTCATGCTGATTATGATTGGATAGTATCACAGGAAATTTTAGATGAGTATAGAGAAGTTTTACAGCGAAAGAAGTTAAAACTACGTGATACCAAGAAAGCAGAATGGTTAACTTTAATTGAAAATAGCACAAAGTTAATAGAAGTTAATGTTAATGTTGACTTTACAAGGGATCCGAAAGATGCTAAGTTTATCGCTTTAGCAAGGGTTAGTGAGGCGGATTTTTTGATTACTGGTGATCGGGATTTTGAGGAGATGATAGAATTAGAACAAACGGTTATTATTTCGGTTTCTTTGTTTTATGATTTGTTTATAGGTGAGGGTGAATATGAGTGAAAATTGGGATTTAGAATAAGAAATCGTCATCAACGAGATGAAACAACTCAGAAAAAAAGCCATCCAAGAATTAGACGCACTGTTTCCCAGTATCCTAGATAAAACCTTCAAAGGAGAACTATAAATCCTCGATTATTGCCATAATCCCCTGATTAGAGGTATTTGGATAATATTCATCCCTACATAACATTAAAATTAAATCTGCCCTTTCCTCAATCTGTCGCGAATCTCGAATAATGCTTTGTTTAATGCTTGTCGGGGAGAGAAATTTTCCGTCTTCATACCTTTACCCCTATCTCTATCCAACCCGATTTTTCAGGCTATTTTTTTCTCTCTTATCTTTGCTCAAAAACCCTATATATATTTGCGCACGGATTCCCATTGTATAAAAAGTATAAAGCAAGTCTCGCCATTTGTCAAGGGTTTTAAGTAATAATCTTCCGTTGCCGTTTAGCCAAGCTCAGAACTAGGATAGGAGAGAATAAGGTATTATTGCAGCCAGAGAGGCTTAGACTGTGACCAATGTAGCGATCGATGTGCGATTAACCGAGACTGCTCTGTGGCAATGGCAAACATGGCAAGGATTGCCCTATCTCACCTGTAATCTCCTAGAGGATTGGTCCCACGGCTTTTTTACCCGTCATTATTACCCCCAAACCCCGGAAGCTTTTACGGGTGCTTTAGGGGCAAATGTACCGGTTTATCGGGTCAAACAAGTACATGGCGATCGCTTATTAAATCCCCAAGGGATTACTAACCCAGAAATAGCCGAAGCGGATGGAATTATCACCGATGCTTCCGGTCAAGGGATTTGGGTGGCTAGTGCTGACTGTACGCCCATACTAATAGGCGATCGCTCTACTGGTGTTGGGGTGGCGATTCATTCTGGATGGAGAGGGACAGCCAAGGGGATAGTTGCCAAAGCAGTTAAACAGTTATTAAACTCTGGTAGTTGTTTAGATAACTTAGTCCTGGCCCTGGGGCCGGCAATTGCTGGGGAAGTGTATCAAGTAGATAGAGAAGTTGCCGCAGAAGTGGGTTTAAGTTTATTTCCTCAAGAAACCAATCCCGACCAAATTCTGGCGAATTTATTTAACCTGTCCCCCTCCCCCTTATTTGCTGACGAGGAAAAAGGAAAAGTTCGCTTGGACGTGCGAAGGGTGATTTATCATCAACTACAACAGTTAGGAATTAGGGATGAACAAATTGCGATCGCTCCTTTTTGTACCTATCAACAAGAGGAGCATTTTTTCTCCTATCGTCGGGAAAAAGCCAAAAAAATCCAATGGTCTGGCATAGTTAGTCGTTAATGATTACTGCACACTGATAACTGAAAAATACCCCCTTCTCCCATGCGTATTGTTTTTTTCGGAACCCCTACTTTTGCCGTTCCCACCCTAAAAAAATTATTAGCCAATCCCGATATAGAAATAATTGCCGTCGTTACCCAACCGGACAAGCGCCGGGGAAGGGGTAATCAATTAATCCCCTCACCGGTGAAACAAATAGCCATAGAACAGCAAATACCAGTTTTGCAGCCCAAAAGTGTCAAAAAAAACGCTAAAACCTTAGATTTTCTCAGACAATCGCGAGCGGATGCCTTTGTAGTGGTTGCCTACGGACAAATTCTCTCCCCAGAAATTCTAGAGATGCCGAGATTAGGCTGTATTAACGTTCATGGCTCAATTTTACCGAAATATCGGGGAGCAGCCCCCGTGCAGTGGTGCATCGCTAGGGGAGAAAAAGAAACCGGCATTACCACCATGTTAATGGATGCGGGCATGGACACCGGACCGATGTTACTGAAAGCCTACAGCCCGATCGCTCTTTTTGACAATGCCGAACAGGTGGGAGCAGCCCTAGGGCAAATGGGGGCGGATTTGCTCCTAGAAACCCTCTCTAAGCTCGATCGAGCAGAAATTACCCCAATTCCTCAAAATAACGACGATGCCACCTATGCCCCTTTAATTGAGAAATCTGACTATCTAATCCCCTGGCAAGATTCGGGCCAGACAATTCACGATCGAGTCCGGGGTTTTTATCCGAATGCGCTGACGACTTTCCGGGGACAACCCCTAAAAGTGATGGCCACTATTCCCCTAGACGATCCTAGTCAACTGCCTCGAGAATTACAGACAAAAGACCTTTCTCATCTAAGCGGAGAAGTGGGAGCGATCGTGGCTCTCTGGAAAAATTTCGGGCCGGTAGTGCAGACGGGAGCGGGTTTATTATTATTAAAAGAAGTGCAATTATCGGGTAAACCTCCGCGTTCTGGTGGGGATTTAGTCAATGGTTCCCGTTTAACTATCGGTGAGATTTTCGGTCAATAGTTTTCAGGGGATGGCTTTCTTTTGTTCCTCTATGCTTCACTGGTGAAGATTTTTTTTAACTTGCGAAAGCGATCGGAGTAACTTCTTAACACTTCCAGCGCAAACATGGGGGTTTCCTGCACGGCAAATAAAAACTGTGGTTGATTGAGATAGGCTAATTTACAATCAGTTTTGGCGATAGCTGTGGATTCTCGCCGTTTATCTGGGTGCAGGAGCGCTCCTGCTCCGAATACGTCCCCTTTTTCTAGAGTTTCTATCAATTGCCCCTTGACATACATCTCCACTTCTCCGCTAAGAATACCATACATTAACTCGCCCTCCGTGCCATCGACAAAAATAACTTCACCAGCTGGAAAAGTGCGATCGGGATGATTTTCGAGAATTTTAATCGTATCTACGGGACTTAACATGATTTAACAAGAATTTTTCGGGTTATCTCTCCCATTTTCCAATACATTGAACTCCTCGATCATCGTTTTTGTATTTGACATACTCCCACCGTCAAGCTACGCTGTGACGGGGGATTCTTGACCTATCACTATCGGAAATTCCTTGTTCAACGAGACAGCTTAGATTCTCAATGTCTCCATTCAAAATCCAGAGGTCGGACTTTCCTAAGGCGTTTGGGTCGGTTCCTGTTTGCCCAACAGTACCGTTGAGATGATTTCCCAAATATTTCAACCCTTTTTTAAGAATATTTATTGCTGCATTATGATCCCTATCTATGACTGTTTGACAGTTAGGACATTGATGAGTTCTAGTGCTTAATGATTTCTGAACTCTTGTTCCACAAACTGAACAATCTTGAGAAGTAAAATGCGGTGGTACAGCAACACAAACAATCTGATAAATCTTGGCAAAAAATTCAAACCATTGAGTGAATTGATACCAAGAAGCATCGGAAATCGACTTGGCAAGCTTAGGGTTTTTGACTAAGTTTCTTAACTTTAAAGCTTCATAGACTACCAGATCATTAGACTGGACTAACGCCAAAGCGTCTTTAATTGCTTTGTCTTTACGTTGTCTTGATACTTCGCCAATTCAAACTTGAATCGGCCCTTTAAGGTGAAGTTTAGCTACCTTTACCCGTTGCTTGTGATAGTTTTTATACTGTTTCTTTCCTTTACGGAATTTCTTAGATAATCGTCGTTGTGCTTTTTTCAGTCGTTTTTCTGACTTGCTTAAATAACGTGGATTCTCTACAGTATTACCTTGAGCATCAGTATAAAATTCCTTTAACTCTAAGTCAATTCCTGTTATTTGTCCCGTCGATTTATGGTATTCTTGCCGTTCTACGTCAATCAGAAACTGGCAATAATAACCGTCAGCACGTCTAACAACTCTTACCCGTCTAATCTATTGTTCTGAATAATAAACTCAGGTCTTTTGACTACACCATAAATCAAATTCTCCTGCTTTAAAGCCATCGGTAAACTTAATTTTAGGCGTTGTCAGATGTAAAGATGAATCAAGCAAAAGTGTAGGGAACTGGAACATCCTTAAACTTAAGGTAATGAATTAGAAGCGGTAGGGAATTTTCTAACATTTTGACACATTTTGAATAGCAGAGAGTCTTACGATGAAG
>NZ_JADBUB010000203.1:0-14920 GCF_020245865.1 Microcystis sp. M169S2 | reverse complement strand
TAGACCTCTTGCAAAAGTCTTAAGTCGATCCTTTTACAGCAACATTTTTGAAGATTATCAACTACTAATAAATAATTAACTGAAAGTCCCTCCCATTATTGTTTCTATCGTTTGTTTTCGGATTTATGCAAGAGGTCTAATCACGTTGGGGAACCCTTTGGTATTTTATCCATGACTACAATGCACAGCAAAGCAAAGGATTAAGCCGTCATCACTACTACCGAATCACCACTGGATTAGCAGACTGGAGTATTTCCCGAAAAATCCTGCGTCGATAGGAAGGAGATTCATTGCTGATATTCCATAAAGTTTCGTAGAAAAAGAAAGAAACGCCAAAATTTTCTTGTCTCGATTTTTCCACTTGTTGAGTAATATTAACCATCGGAATCGGACGACCTTTTAAACCAGATAAAATCCCAATAGCTACGGGGATAGATTCTCTAGCTTGCTGTAATTCTGGTTGGGATAATTCCCAGTCAAAGGCGTTCATATCAGTTCGATACACTTGTATTATTAACTCATCAATCAAGTTTTTTTGTTGCCATTTTTGCCAATCTAAAAGATAGGATTCTAGGGAGAAAGTGTAGGGATTAGGAGATAGAGAAATAATCGCCGTAGGTTGGTGCTTTTTAATCGTCTGGGCTAAAGTATTCATATAGTCAGTAATTTTATCGGCCCGCCATTGAATCCATGCTTTATCTTGGTAATCTTGCGGTGGTAATTGTCCAGAATGTTCCCTTTGATAGAGTTTAATCGTCGTTTCATCATAGCCAAAATCGGCGGGATAACCAAAATGGTCATCAAACTGAATTCCTTCTATATCGTAGTTAGTAATAATCTCGCTGACTAAATCGGTAATAAAGTTTTGTACTTGCGGATGTAAGGGATTTAACCACACCCGTTGATGCACTTTTCCTTCCCACCAAATCACACTTTTATCCTGTCTTTGGGTTAACCAATCGGGATGTCGTTTGGCTAATTCTGAATCCGCGGGAGCCATAAAACCAAATTCAAACCAGGGAATAATTCTTAATTTTTTCCGATGACCTTGGCTAATCATTTCCTTTAAAAAGTCACGATTTTTTAAAGATTCATGGGGATCGATCGCTCGTCCTGTGACTTTTTCTGCTACCCTAGAAGGATAGAGTGTATAACCCCAATTCCAGACCGTGGGATAAATAGTGTTAAAGTTTAAATCAGCCAACCTATCAAGGGCATCTTTTAGGGTTTCTGGTTTAAATAATACCTCACTATCGATATTAGTTAACCAAACTCCACGAATTTCGGGTTTTTCTTGGGTTTGATTGCTGGATTGTGCCGGATAATTAAAGGTTATCGTCATGATACAAGCAAAGATAATTAAAAATATTAACCAGCTTATTTTCCCGTATCTTTGACTATAAATCACCAAACTATCGGCGAAATTATTAAAGGTTTTACTGATTTTATTCATAATGGGAAGTGGGGAAGTGGGGAAGTGGGGATAATAAATAAAAGCTGCCTCCTGACGACCGCCTCCTGACTGTTAAAATAACTAAATTATCTCTCTAAATTGCGAGGATCTAGAGAATCGCGTAAACCATCACCGAGTAAATTAAAAGCTAAAACGGTGAGAATAATTAACAAAGCAGGTGGCCAAATTAGCCAGGGTTGTAGAACAATAATTGAGGCATTGGTAGCCAAAGAAAGCATATTTCCCCAACTAGGATCTGGTTGTTGAATTCCCAAACCAATTAAACTTAAAACCGATTCGGCCACGATAAACCCCGGCACGGCTAACGTAGCAGAAATAATGATATAACTGGCAGTTTGGGGCAGCACATGACGCAGAATAATATAAAGGGGTTTTGCTCCCATAGCTTTAGCGGCCTGGATAAATTCCTGTTCTTTCAGGGATAAAACTTGACCGCGAATTACTCGCGCTAATCCCGACCAACTGATAAAAGAAGTAATCAGGACGATTAATAAAAAGCGCTGGGTGCTGGTTAATCCTGCGGGTAAAACGGCCGCTAGGGCCACGAGTAAATATATGCCGGGGATAGTCATTAAAACTTCCACAAAACGCATTAAAATCGCATCTAACCAACCGCCAAAATAGCCAGAAACGCCACCGACAAATAAACCGATAGGGAAAGAAATTAAAATCCCCACCAAACCGATAAATAAACTAATTCTGCCCCCGAAAATCAAGCGACTAAAACTATCGCGTCCCGATTCGTCAGTTCCCAATATATTGATTCTACCATCGCCGATGACCCCGAACAGATGGAGATCAAAAGGGATACCAGGGAATAAAGTTACTTCATCCCATTTTGGTGGCAAAGGTAGGCGAATTTGACCAAAATTATAGGTTTCACCCTTAACCAAGAGACGCAGCGGCAAGGGTTTGTTAAAATCTCTCATTAGCTTCCGCTCACCAGTTTCTATATTAATAGCACTTTGAGTGGTGGGATAGACGTGGGGGCCAATCCACTCACCCTTGTTACTTCCCGACTGCGAGCGCCAAAAGATTTGGGTGGGAGGGAGGAGAGACTGACCGGGTTGGGAGGAGTAGGGAGAGTAGGGAGCGACAAAATCCGCCGCTATTACGCTTAAATAGAAGATTAACAGTAAAACTGCTCCCCAACGGGCGAGAGGATTATCTTTGAGTTTGTGCCACCAGTCCATAGGCGATGAGGTCAATAGGAGAGTTAATCTTTATTTTGCTAGTTTGATTGCTACAATTTATCATACCAACAAAAAAGCTGTCTAATGTTTATCAACCCCCTTGTTTATGAGAAATCTCCTGTCTATCGTCAAGATTTTGAGACAGCGCAACCGTTTAAGCATTTGGTCATCGATAATTTTTTAGTGAGGGAGCAAGCGCAAATTTTGCTAGAAAATTTTCCCAGTTTTAATCCGCAAAAAGCCATTAGTGAGTTAGGAAAAGTTGGCGGGAAGGCGGTTAATGAGGATTTAATCGGTTTAGGGGGTGTTTATCAACAGTTTGGCCGCTACATTCAAGCTCAAGAGTTTTTAGAGTTAATTTCCCAATTAACTGGTATTGATAATTTAATTCCAGACCCTAGTTTTTATGGGGGTGGAACCCACGAAAATTTACAGGGTCAAGAATTAGACCCTCACATTGATTTTAACCTCGATGAGCGTCATTGGTATCATCGCCGCTTGAATTTATTAATCTATTTAAATCCCCAATGGCAAGCAGATTGGGGAGGTAATCTAGAGTTACATTCCAATCCACGTCAACCAGAAGAAAATAAGATTAAATCTTTTGTCCCTATCTTTAATCGTTGTGTTATTTTTGAAACCAATGAACATTCATGGCATGGATTTTCTCAGATTAATTTACCAGAAAATCAACGGCATTTATCCCGGAAATCTCTTTCTATCTATCTCTATACTAAAGAACGTCCGAACCAGGAATTATCACCATCTCATACAACTTTTTACATCCCGCGCCCGCTGCCAGAAAATATTCAACCCCATCAAGTTTTAAGCTCGGAAGATTACCAACAAATTAAAATTTTACTGAAAAGACGGGATGATTTAATTCGTTTTTATCAAGATAGAGAACTGAAAGAATCTCAGGATTTAGTTAGTTTAAAATCCCATATTAAGCGCTATCTATCTCTCCAATACCCTCGCCTATGGAAAATTATTAAAAGTTTACCCCGTTGGTAAAAGTGACCAGAAAAAAATCCCTACTTTCCAATCAAAGAAAGTAGGGAATAATCAAAAAAACTGACTGGGAACTTAGCCTAATAACTGGGTAGCACGCGCAGTTAAAGCATTGGCAGTTAAGCCATTATAGGCCATAATTTCCCCAGCGCTGGCGGTGGTTTCTCCCCGTTTCCAAGCGAAGACATCCCGACGGGTATTACTGCGTAACATAATCGGTTCTAACATGGCGCTTGTACCACCGGTTACTCCGATTAAAGCATCACCAGCAAAGAGACTGTCAAAACCAGCATCATCGAGGAAATTATTATCCGCTTGCGAGCTAGTTTCACTCATCACATCGCTAGGACGATAGAGACGACGGGGATTAATTACCGAGACGATTTTTACACCGATTCCCGCTGCTTCTAACTGTTGGGCAGACTCAAAGACGGGTAATAAAGTCATATCACCAATGACGGCAAAAACGACTTTTTTACTGCCTTCCGATTCCTGGAGAATTACGCCGCCTTTTTCTAAAGCTTGATGGGTTTGCTCAAAGGTGGTTCGCACCGGTAAAGGCGATTTACTAGCGGTGATTGTAATGCCTTTATTGCTGGTTCCTAAAGCCCATTCATAACAGACTTGAATACTGTTAGCATCGCAGGGAAAGAGAGGGAAAATATTACCATTTCGCATCATAGCAGCGAAATAATTTTCAATCTCTGGGCGTTGGTGTGTCCAACCATTACGCCCTTGCTCTAAGGCTCCGGCGGTGAATAAAGTAATAGTAGAAGGGGTGGGACGACGTAACTCGGCCATCGCTTGGGTTACAGTCTGCCAAATCGGTAAACCATTGATAGCAAAAGACTCGTAGGAACACCATAAAGTCCGCCCTCCCAAGAGAGATAAACCGACGGCTAATCCAGCACAGGCATCCTCGCTTAAAGGCTCATAAACTTGACCGTTAGGTGCTTGGAAATAGGCATCATCGGTGGTGGGGTGAATAATCTTTAAACCGACGTTAATATTATTAATTCCCGAAGCGGCATTACCATCAGCATTAGTGACAACAAAATTGGGGTCAGCTTTACCCACAGCTACCACTAATTCCCCCATAGCAGTGGTGGCCACTTTTTTATCGCCACCCACAGTATATTCCGTCATCGGTAAGGTTCCTAAATCCGGCAGCGGGAAGACTTTTTCCGTCACCACTGTTTCTGCTGCCGGACCGCCTCCAGAGCGCTCGAAATTAGTACGAACAATTGCCCAAGCTTCAGGGGGTAAAGCGCGTTCTTGTAAGGCAGTAACGATATAATCTTTTTCCAAAGAATCGCCTGGATAAAGATTATGAGAAGCTGCTCCCCGTTTGTGAACTCCCGCCCCTTTAAGTTGTTTAATAATGATCACCGTTAGTTTACCACCTAGGGCTAATTGGGCGGCTTTATCCGTGGCCATTAACACCGCTTTCATGAACTCCAGACGCTGGTTAAAAGAGAATTTGGTGCTATCTACATATTCCCCTTTTTGATTAGCATCATCGAAGTCTTTGGCATTAATGAGAATCACTTCCTCGAAACCATTACCGCGCCAATAGGCTTCCATTTCGGCGTTAGTTTTCAGGGACACCATGCTATGGTGTTCTTGGGAATAGCCATTCCAAACTAAAATTGGCAGAAAATTGGTAATTTCTGGATAAGCAGTGTGAAAATGACCAAAACTACTCATAATGTAGGGTTCTCCTAAACCACCATCCCCGATAGTCACAGGGAAAAGGGTATTAGGGTGTAATTTGGCCGCCGCCATGGCGAAATGTTGTCCTTGGCCCAAAGGACCGGCCGGCCCAAGAAGTCCGGGGATTTGTCCGGAAAGATGCCCTAAAAGTCCGTGTTTTTCCCGAAAACGTTCTCCCAATTCGGTGACGTTGCTGATGCCCATGGCTTCGAGAGAGCGATCGAGAAAGACGTTACTATAAAAACCGGGGGCATGATGGCCCACTTCGGTGAAAATATTTTTTTGGCCTAACATCATCAAAGAGGCAATCACGTCGGCAGCGCTGGCAAAACCGCCGGGGTGTCCCGATTCTTTGGTAGCGGTGATTTGTAGGGTGAGGTAACGCAAAGCATCGGCGGCTAGGAGGGTTTGATAGATAGCATTCGGGTCATTAGCGGCACTAATAGCGGTTTTTCCCTCAGCAATAGCGGCTTTTCCTGCATATTTATCAAATTCGGGTAAGGAACCCCCAAAATATTTTATTCCTTGACAAAAATCGGGAATTGTGCTAGTAGCTGTCATAAAATTAATATACCCCTTTACATACAGGCAATCATTAAAACTATCTTACAGTTAGCGGTAACTCTCGATAGATGCGATATTACAGGGGTTTTCCATAGGCGATCGACTATTTGTGCTACACTGATCGCCAATGTTAACCATAAAATTAATCCTATTGATCATGTTAAATAGCAACCAATTGCAGGATTTAATCAGTAAATCCCTACGTTATCTATTAATTATCGGCACTATTGCCCCTCTAACTTCCTTAGAAGCTCGCCCAGTCCAAGCTAATCCTCCTAGTAGCGCTGCACCCCCTAAAGAAGCGATTGCGCCTATCCCCGGAGAAAGCAAAGATTACACCCTAGGAGAAGGGGATAAAGTGCGCGTCACCATCTACCAAGTGGCGGATTTAAGCGGCGATTTCCTTGTTTTAGCCGATGGAACCCTAACTTTACCTCTCATTGGTAGCGTCAAAGTGGAAGGAATGACCGTCACCGAAGCCGGCCAAACCCTTGCCAAACGTTACACCACCTATCTCAAACGTCCCGTGGTTACTGTTAGCGTTCTCACCCCCCGGCCTCTGCAAATCGCCATCGCGGGGGAAGTCAATCGTCCGGGTACCTATACAATTAACCCCGAACAAAGCCAAAAAACGCCCCTATTGACCGAAATAATCCGGCAAGCGGGGGGAGTGACTACGGTGGCCGATATTGGTCAAGTTCAAATCCGACGCAACCTCAAGGGACAAGAACAGCTAATACAAGCGAATCTCTGGCAATTAATCCAAAAAGGCGATACAACCCAAGATATTAGCCTTAGAGATGGCGATAGCATCGTTATTCCCACTAAAACGACCCTTAGCGTCGGGGAAGTCAATCAATTAGCCGATGCCAATTTTGGACTAGATAGCGATCGAGAAATTAATGTTACTGTGGTGGGAGAAGTTTATCGTCCGGGGTCCCATCGCATTGTCCCCACTGCCAACAATAATAACAATAATAATGACCAAGATCGCGGCGGCACCAGGAAACCGGCCCGACTAACGCAAGCTATCGAACAAGCGGGAGGCATCAAACCCCTCGCCGATATCCGACAGGTGCAAGTGCTGCGTTATACTCGTGACGGTTCCCAGCAGAAAATCCCGGTAGATCTGTGGAGTTTGCTCGATAAAGGTGATATGACCGGCGATATCTTTCTTCAAGAAGGGGATACCGTGATTATCCCCACCGCTACTGAAATCTCGGCCAAAGAATCGGAAACCCTAGCATCGGCCAGTTTTGCCCCTAAAACCATTAACGTAAAAGTGGTCGGGGAGGTGAAAAGACCGGGGACAATTGAAGTTCCTCCCAATACCCCTCTCAATCAGGCAATTTTAACCGCAGGAGACTTTGATAAGCGTCGCGCTAATCAGTCCACAGTGGATTTAATTCGTCTCAATCCTAACGGGACCGTCACCAAAACCTCAATTAACATCGATTTTTCCCAGGGTATCAACGAGAAAACTAACCCGATTCTCCGCAATAATGATGTGGTTGTGGTTCATCGTAGCAATCTGGCCTCTGCCACCGACACCCTCGGCACGGTTTTAAGTCCCTTTACCGGTCTGACAGGCCTCTTCAACGGATTTTTAAATCTTTTCCGTTAAAAAAGTTTACTTTACCCGGATGTCATTAGCTAAGTAATCGAGCTAATAATAGATATAGAAACGGCGAAAAGTCGTGAGCAGTCACGGCTTTTCTGCTCAAGAGACTCAGGAAAGAAAACTATGATTTTTCTCCTTACTCTAGCCCTAATCTCTCTGTCGATTAGCTACAATGTTCACGGCGAAATAATTAGCCTCAGTACCTGCTTATTAGGTCTTTTTTGTGGCTTATTAAGTTTGTTCTTTACACCCCTACTGGTAAAGGTTTTTATCCTTGTCACTTTAGTCCTCTTTAGCTGAGATTTTAAACCCTAAACTCGACTAAAACCCTAAGCATACTTAACCCATCAAAAAAACTGTTATGCAAAAACGCTATCTCGGTCAGACTAATATAGAAATTACTCCCCTTCTCGTGGGTACTTGGCAAGCAGGAAAAAAGATGTGGGCAGGTATTGAAGATGAGGAAAGTATTAAGGCTATTCGTGCCGCTTTTGAGGCAGGAATTACCACTATAGATACAGCCGAAATCTACGGGGAAGGTCACTCGGAATCGATTGTCGCTCAAGCTTTGGCCGATGTGCGAGAACGGGTAATTTATGCCACCAAAGTCTTTGCTAATCACCTCAAATACGAGGAAGTTATCGCAGCTTGCCATCGCTCTTTAAAAAACCTCCAAACCGATTATATCGATCTTTACCAAATTCATTGGCCCAGTGGCTCATGGAACACGGAAATAGTGCCTATTTCTGAAACTATGGCCGCTCTTAATTATCTGAAAGCACAGGGAAAAATTCGCACTATAGGGGTTTCCAATTTCTCCCGCTCTCAACTGGAAGAAGCTGGTCAATACGGCAGAATTGAGAGTATTCAACCTCCCTATTCTCTGTTTTGGCGCTCGGTAGAAAAGGAAATTATGCCCTATTGTATAGACAATAATATTTCTATTCTGGCCTATTCTCCCCTTGCCCAAGGTTTATTAACAGGAAAATTTAGAAACGGTTATCAGTTGGCAGCGGAAGACCATAGAATTAAAAATAAACTCTTTCATGGCGAAAACTTTCAGAGAGTACAAGCGGCTTTAACTCAATTAGAACCGATTGCTAACCGCTATAGTTGTTCCCTAGCTCAATTATCTCTGGCTTGGTTAATTAAGCAACCCCAAACTAATGCAATTGCTGGGGTAAGAAATGCCGCTCAGGCAGTTAATAACGCTCAAGCAATGACAATTAATTTAACCCCAGAAGACCTAAAATTAATTGATAATATTGGTAAACAGGTAACTGATTTCTTGGATGATAATCCTGTGCTGTGGGATTTCTAAAAATTATACAGCAGTTATCTTAAGGGTGAAGACAGAAGCTTTGGTTAATTCTCAGGAAAAAGCCTGTATAATGATAGGTATAGTTCGATTCTTACCGCAGGATTATACCTATGGCTAAGTCCAAAAAACACAATCTGCAATGGATCAAAGAAACCCTCGACTTAAATCCAGATCATAACTGGAAATCTAGTCCGGGTAACAGTATTTTTGTAGCTGGTCGCGGTGCAGTGCGCTTTGAAGTTCCTCAAGATTGGCATTTTGAACCTGATGATAATTCCTTTCGTTTTTTAGATAGAAAACCTCCCGATGATGATTGTCGTTTAGAGGTTTCCTATAATTTACTTCCCCCCGGAGATTGGAAAGAATTACCCCTAAAAGGAATGGTCAAAAAATTAGCTCGTGAAGATAGCCGCAATCCTCACGAAATCGGCGAAGTTATCCAAGAAAAACGCCAAACTGTCCGCATTGTTTGGGTGCAAATTCAATTCATCGACCCCCAAGAAAATCGACCCGCTTATTCGCGCATTGCCGTGGGCATCGGTTCCGGGGTTCAATGTTTAATTACTATGGATTATTGGGTCAATGATGCGGAAAAATTCACCCCCGTCTGGGATACGGTTATCTCCTCGCTGGTGTTAGGTTTATACATTCGCGATCCCCGCAGCGGTTTAGCTTTCCCCGACTAAAGGTAATAGCAATTTTGCAGGAAAATTTCCTTGACAAAAAACCTTAATTGTGATAGTAGAAAAATTGATCGCTCGACTTGCGTGGGGATAGCTGCCGGTTCCCGCGTTGACGGGATGTGCGGGAAAGCAAGAGGCACTGAGACTCAAACGCAAGCTATGACCTTGAGGAATAGTGATAAAAGTGGCCTGTAGGGCAATATTTAGGGGCGATTCGGGATTATTTACCCGTTTATAACCCTGAGTGATATTCAAAACTCGACCATCGGGGGTAACTTGAGAAACCACCGCGCAGATATCGAAACTAACCGCATCTGCTTGACAATAACAGTCCAGACGGGGACTACCCAAAATCGTTAAATCTTTCTCTAGGGGAGGAGAAGTGTAGGTAATCACATCACTGCGACAGTCTAGCATGGTGCGGTCGAATATTCCCCCCGGTAGGGCGCTATGACCTCCTAAAGATGGCACTGGTCGCCAAGGATCGTGAACTATGATATCCTCGATCGCAGGTTCTAACAAAATCGCGCTTAATTTCCCCTCATCCTCGCGCAGATTGGCTAAACCTTGACTAGCAAGATAATAAATTTGCTGATTTTCTCTGGGAAACTTTTCCAGATATTGCCATTGATTAGACCCCATTTGAAATAGATACAGGGGAGGATTTTTTAATAACTCCGTTTCCTGACCTTTTAAGAAATAATCAAACCATTGCAGCTGCATTTTATCCACAGGACTAATTGCCTCTTGACCATAATCTATCTCTCCTACTTTTCTCCCCCAGGGTAGATGAGTCCAAGGACCAATAATTAGTCGTTGGGGATAGATGGAACGCGCTTGCATTTCTTGGTATAAACTCAAAGTTCCCCGGAGATGAGGATCGAACCAACCCCCGATATGTAACATCGGTAAATCGATATTTTTTAAAAGGTTTTGCGGTGATAAATTTTGCCAATAGTCATCGGGAAGATAACGAGTAATCCAATCGTGATAAAAAGAATCGGCGGCTAAATCCTGTAAAATTTGGGGATAGGCAGCAATAGGATCAAAAAGGGGTAAATTTCGGGAAGCTGCCCAGAGTTTTTGGTAGGCAGTTTCGTCCCCTTTTAATCTAGCTGTTTCCGCAGCTAATTGTATTGCCCAAGCGAGATTATATTGTAAATTAAATGCTTCATTTTCATAGCCCCAATCTCGATATAAATCGTGAGCAATCATCGCTGGGCAAATAGTTTTTAAAGCATCATGACCATTGGCAGCGGCATATAATTGGGTCATTCCCTGATAGGAAAAACCATACATTCCCACCACACCCGTATTATTAGGAATAGTTAAAACCCATTCAATAGTTTCTAATCCGTCGCTAATTTCATGGGCAAATAAATTAAAATTTTCCGTCGAGTTTCCCCGGCCCCGAACATCCTGAATTACTACAATATAACCCTGACGTGCATACCAGCTAGGATGGGCATAAACCACCGTAGAAGCGATCGCTTTTCCGTAGGGTTGTCGCATTAGTAAAATGGGCAAAGATTCCCTACTATCGGGACGATAAATATCGGCAGCTAAACTAATTCCATCTTTGGTGATCAAACTAGCTGTTTCTTTTTTTATGGGGTAGGGATTAAACATTATTATCTCTTTCAGATCAAAAATACTGTCAGGTGGCTCAATCGAGAAAACTTGACCAAGACCAGATAAAGCTTAACTAAATGTTACAATAAAGGCGGACTGCCTCAACTGCCTAGGACTGGAGAAAAATCAGCGATGCTACGACTAGAGAGAATTAGTAAGATTTACCCGACGGGAGAAGTGTTAAAAGATGTCACTTGGGAAGTAAAAACTGGCGATCGCATCGGGTTGGTGGGAGTCAATGGGGCCGGAAAATCCACCCAACTGAAGATTATTATGGGGGAAGTGGAACCCACCGCCGGGGAGATCATCCGTCCTACCAGTCTCCATATCGGCTATCTTACCCAAGAATTTGAAGTGGATCCCCGTCGGACGGTACGCGAGGAATTTTGGACGGTGTTTCAAGAAGCGAATCAAGTCCACCATCAACTAATAGAAATTCCCCAGCACATGGAAAAAGCCGATCCCGAAGAATTAGATCGCTTAATTCATCAATTGGATCGCTTACAAAGACAATTTGAAGGGTTAGATGGTTATGGATTAGAAGCACGCATCGAGAAAATTTTACCAGAAATGGGCTTTACTATTGATGACGGCGATCGCTTGGTAAGTTCCTTTAGTGGTGGTTGGCAAATGCGGATGAGTTTAGGCAAAATTCTCCTACAAACTCCCGATATTTTACTCCTCGATGAACCCACTAACCATTTAGACTTAGAAACCATTGAATGGTTAGAAAAATTCCTCAAGGATTTAACTACTCCCATGGTCATAGTTTCCCACGACCGGGAATTTCTCGATCGTCTCTGTACCAAAATTGTCGAAACTGAAAGGGGAGTTTCTACCACTTATTTAGGTAATTATTCTGCCTACCTACAGCAAAAATACGAACAACAATCCGCTCAGTTAAGTGCCTACGAACGTCAACAAAAAGAACTAGAAAAACAGCAAGCTTTCGTTGATCGGTTCCGGGCCAGTGCCACCCGCAGTACCCAAGCAAAAAGCCGGGAAAAACAATTAGAAAAGGTGGAAAAAATTGAAGCACCAATCGCCGATGTGCGTACCTTAAAATTCCAGTTTCCTCCAGCAGTGCGTAGTGGACGAGAAGTGGTAACGATTAAAAATCTTGTTCACATTTACGATGATAAAATTCTCTTTTTGGGAGCAAATCTGGAAATAGAAAGGGGCGATCGAGTGGCGTTTTTGGGACCGAATGGTGCGGGAAAATCGACGCTTTTGCGTTTAATTGTTGGTTTAGAAGCTCCCACAGAAGGCTCGATCGAAATCGGTAAACATAATGTTATTCCTAGTTATTTTGAGCAGAACCAAGCGGAAGCTTTAGACCTAACTAAAACTGTTTTAAATACCATTCACGATGAAGTTCCCGATTGGAAAGATGTGGAAGTTCGCAGTCTTTTAGGGCGATTTTTATTCAGTGGGGAAACGGTATTAAAAAAAGTAGAATCTTTGAGTGGTGGCGAAAAAGCGCGTCTTGCTTTGGCCAAGATGTTACTTGCTCCCGCTAACTTATTAATTCTCGATGAACCCACTAATCACCTCGATATTCCCGCTAAGGAAATGTTAGAATCGGCTTTAAAAGTTTATGAAGGCACGGTTTTAATTGTTTCCCATGATCGTTATTTTATCTCCCAGGTAGCTAACAAAATTGTCGAGATTCGGGATGGCGAATTAATTGTCTATGCGGGAGATTATCACTATTATCTAGAAAAACTAGACGAAGAAAAACAAAAAGCCGAACAAAAACGTATTGAAGCCGAAAAAGCGGCTAAAGCTGCCGCTAAACGCGCTAAACAAAAGGCCAAAAAAGGTTAGAATGTAAAGTATCACCCTATCCACTATTATCTATCGATTAATTAATCTTATGGCAGCTATAAAAGTAGGCGATCGAGTTCCCAATTTTTCTCTCCCTTCCCAAACAGGGGCAACGGTTAATATCGGCGATTTAATCGGTAAAAAATCCCTAGTAATTTATTTCTATCCCAAAGATGATACTCCGGGTTGTACCGCAGAATCCTGCGCTTTCCGCGATAGTTATGAAGTGTTTACCGATGCGGGTGCGGAAGTTATTGGTATTAGTGCCGATAGTCCCCAATCTCATCAACAATTTGCCCAAAAATATAATCTTCCCTTCACTCTTTTAAGTGATAGCGATAACCGAGTGCGGAAGTTATTCGGTGTTCCCTCTACTTTGTTCGTCCTCCCCGGACGAGTAACCTATATCATTGATAAACAGGGAATCGTCAGACATATTTTTGATTCTATGTTAGATTTTAAAGCTCACGTTACCGAATCTTTAAACACGATTAAATCTTTTTAAGTTGATGATTATGAAAGAAATCCCGATCAGATAATTACTTGGGAAGAAATTAAAACATCTATCCGTTAACGAAGGCAGGGGGTAGGCTTCGGCCGAACGTAGGCTGTTTTTGTAACGGGGATTTATGCCCCGCTCCAAAAACTTTTCGCCTTAAGGCGAGGTTTTAGATCCGATTTTTTCGATAAGCAATATCGCTCACCACTACTACTAAATCATTACCAGCAGGTGCAGAGCAGAAGAAGTTAAGAACATTCCCCGCAATAATGGCCAGCAAGGGCTAGAGAAATAAGGCGGGGAATGCCTGCTTGAGCTAGAGCGCCTGGAACAGCACGTTGGTGTCGGAGAGGGTGGGGGTGAGAGTTCCGGTCAACGTGACAATCGCCAACGGACTGAAGGTTGATCCCGCAGAGCCATCGGCATCGTAGGAGAGTACCCCGCCGCTGTAGGTGAGGTAACCGCCAGCAATTGCACCTGTGTAGGTTGTGGTTCCCAAAGCCCCGCTACCCAGGGACGTGAAGGCACTGGCACCGGTTATATCGAACACGATGGTGTCGTTGAAACCGGTGATCACATCCTGCTGGTCGTAGATGCTCAGAAACCGGAAGGTGTCGCCGCCGCCACCGGTGAGGGAATCGTTGCCGAACCCGCCGACGATGGTGTCATTACCATTACCACCATTGATGGTATCATTGCCGGATCCGCCGTAGATCAGATCAAAGCCGCCGAGTCCGATGATGTTGTCGTTGCCGGTGCCGCCGCTGATAATGTCGGCGCCAGTGCCGCCGTTGATGGTGTCATTGCCGTCGCCGCCATTGATGGTGTCGTTGCCGTCGAGGCCGCTAAGGTTGTCGTTACCGGTTGATCCGGTGATGGAATCCGCGCCAATTGTACCTGAGCCAATCACACTATCGCCTCCAGACGGACCATCATTCGGGTCAAGACCGCCGCCCACGGTCATAGCGATGGTGGCGGAATTGGCAACACCCTGGTTGCCAAGGGTATCGAAATAGTCGTTGGACACTGCCACTGTTCCCGTTGGCGACTGGAAGTCAGTAGGGGTGAAGGTGGCGGTGTAGGTATCGCCGTTAACGCTAGTGAAGTTGCTCAGCACCCCCTTGGTCAGGGTCACGTCGCTAGCGGTGAAACCGCTTACGGTTTCGCTGAACTGGAAGGTGACTGTGGTGCTAAAGTTCTGGCTGGTGAGCGGTGAGTTGTCGAAGGTGATGCCCACGGTCGGATTGAGCGTGTCAATCGTCACCGTATCCGTACCCGCTCCACCATTGTTACCGGCAATATCGGTGTAGCTATCGGCTGCCACGGACACCGAGCCAATGGTTTCCACAGCATCGTCGGCCGTGAAGATGGCCGTATAGCTG
>NZ_JADBUB010000202.1:0-49587 GCF_020245865.1 Microcystis sp. M169S2 | reverse complement strand
GTTGCGGGGATCGGGGGGAAAATTCAGGTACTTTTTCCCTGAAAATTAGGTAATTGACTACCTCAAAATCGGTAAAACCCCACACCCCACACCCCACACCCCACACCCTGCCCCCAGGAAAAGCTTTTTCAGCAAACCCTATTTAACGATTTCTGCCAAAAAGATTGACTAAATCTCGCAATCTATCGCTATATTCTCCGGTTAAAGCTTCCTGACGATAGCGCCATGACCAATTCCCTTCTGCGACACTGGGGGTATTCATACGCGCATCCGATCCTAAACCTAACACATCCTGTAACGGTACGATCGCCTGATTAGCCACGGAACTATAGGCCAGTCGAATCAGATCCCAAGCCACTCCCTGACCACTGGGAGCGCCAAGATATTGATATAGTCGCGCTTTTTCGTAGTCGTTGGCGTTATCCTGAAACCAGCCCACAGTAGTATTATTATCGTGAGTGCCGGTATAAATCACACAGTTGCGTTCGACGTTGAAAGGAAGATAGGGATTACCCGCATCACCCCCAAAAGCAAAGTGGAGAATCTTCATCCCCGGGAAAGCAAAGTGATCGCGAAAATCTAGAACTGCTTGGTCGATATCGCCCAAATCTTCGGCAATAATCGGCAATTTACCCAAACGAGCGCCAATAGTATTAAAGAGATCATAACCCGGGGCCTTGAGCCAATGACCATTAATAGCATTTTCCTGGCCAAAAGCCACCGCCCAATAGGCCTCTAATCCGCGAAAATGATCGATACGGATGATATCGACTAGGGAAAGAACCGCTTTTAAACGGCGTACCCACCAGTCAAAGCCCGTATTTTTGAGATAATCCCAGTTATAAAGAGGATTTCCCCATAATTGCCCCGTTTCTGAGAAATAATCCGGGGGGACCCCCGCCACTTCCAAGGGATTACCGGTTTGCGGATCTAGTCGGAAAACCTGCGGATTTGCCCAAACATCGGCACTATTATGGGAGACATAAATGGGGATATCACCGATAATCTCGATACCGAGGGAGTTAGCATAGCGTTTTAGGGCTAACCACTGCTCAAAAAACTCAAATTGCAGGAATTTGTGCAGAAAAATCTCCTCTTGTAACTCCTGTTTCGGTGTTTCCAACGCACCCCAATGACGTTCGCGAATTTCTGTCGGCCATTCCATCCATGGTTTACCCTGGTAAGCGTGGGATAAAGCCATAAATAGGGCGTAATCCTCTAACCAATCGGCATTGCCAGCACAAAAGCCGGCAAACTGTTTGTAAAGAATTGTGTCAGAACCCTTGACAAAATTGCTCGCCGCCTTTCTAAGTAGGGGAATTTTCCAAGCGATCAATTTATCAAAATCCACTTGATCGAGGGGAAAATCGGGAATATCCTCGAAATCTGCGTCACTAAGCAGGTTTTTCTCCCGAAGAAGATCGAGACTAATCAGGAGATGATTGCCGGCAATGGCGCTAAAACTCATGTAGGGAGAGTTACCGTACCCTGTGGGGCCTAAAGGGAGAATTTGCCAGAGTTTTTGACCACTTTGAGCCAAAAAATCGATAAATTGATAGGCTTCCCTACCTAGTTCTCCAATCCCGTAACGGCCGGGGTGACTGGTGGGATGAAGCAAAATACCGCTAGAACGGCTAAAAGCCATGAAAAAACCCCCTTATCAGTGATTCGGTTAGCAGTTATTAAGTGTTTAAAGCTGAATGCTCACTGCTATCTCCAAGCTAACCCGATCTCGATCGATAACGGCAATACTTAACAACTTTATTAGACCTATAATGTAGGGTCTGCTGAAAAAGTTTGTTGGTGGGGTTAGGGTGTGGGGTTTTATCGATTAAGATTCTTTTGTCTTTGCGAGTGGTTCGGTAAGTCTGATCCAGTGATTAGGTTTTTCAGTATAGTTATTTTCTCTCTTGCCAAAACTTTTCAGTTAACAGAGTATCCACATCCTTCGCAAAAGGACAAACATCAGGAAAACTGGTATCAGGATAATCCTCGCGCACCGACTCCAACGCTTCCCCGTAGGATTCCCCAAAGATCTCGACTAGAAAGCTTTTTAAACTCGGTGAGTATTTAAACTCTTTTTTTAACTCGTTGCGAAAATTCCGGATCTCGATCTCCCATCCCCGATAACAATCCGGGAGAGCGACATAACACCGTTTTAAGAGATGCTCCAGTAAACGAACCAGAAAACTATGAACCGATTTACGCTGACCAATTCCCAAGGATTCCACCTCCTCGATTAAATTGTCCAGATCGATCGCAGCGAAATCTCCGGCTTTTAATCGATCTACTGTTTCGTCGATCCAGAGAGCGAAATCGGTATCGTAGAGCGTTTTCGTGGTTGTTGGTGTCATGCTCACGTCCTCTCGGTATTCTTTCACTATCCTAGCCGAACCGACTCAAAACTTTTTTTAATACTTCCAACTCCTCTAAGATTATAGATATCTTGTGAGAACCAAACTCCGTTTTGCCTTTTGCATGAGTAGAAAACGGGTTTCTCCGAGAAACCCGTTTTCTGTGCGTTACTCACTGAACTTCTCCCATACATATCTACTACAATAGCCGAAAACCCTTATCCATCAGACGACAGATAATCTATCACTGGACAACAACTTAAGCGGGTGAGGGGAATCGAACCCCTATCATTAGCTTGGAAGGCTAGGGTTTTACCACTAAACTACACCCGCATTTTCTTAGCACTTTCGTTAGCATAACACGAATTGCCGATTTTTACAAGTAGGGATTTTCAGCTTGTTAATCGCCCCTAGATGGTTATAAATTGCCTAAAAATCCCGATCGCTCCTTTTTATCCCCGATTTGGCTAAAAGTTTCTTCCACGCGATCGAGGTCTAGTTGGGAGAAATTATCGATCGCCCAGTTGGACACTCTCTGCATAAAATGGAAGGGATAGGTATGAGCGATTCCCACCACCTGCATTCCCGCTCTTTTTGCCGCTTCGCAACCGGCAAAAGTATCTTCAATCACCAGACATTCCCAGGGTTGCAACTGTAGATTAAAATTCCAACGATTGAATCTTTCTACGGCCAGTAAATAACCATCCGGTTGGGGTTTACTGGTGCTGATCTCATCACCGGTGACAATGACACTAAAGTAATCCCAAAGGCCCGTCTGTTGCAAGATTGATTCTACTTCCGAGCGTATTGCTCCCGTCACCAAACCGATTTGTAGATCCCTGGCCTTAACCCGTTTTAAAAAAGAGTATATCTCTTCATAAATAGGAAGTTTCTCTAATTTTCCTAATCTTTCTCGGTATAAACTGGTTTTTTTGTTAATTAACTTAGTCAGATACTCCTCGGTTACTTGACGACCGCGACGGGTGAGAACATTACGCAAACAGACGCGATCGCTTCTTCCCAGACATAACTCCGCAAATTCCGACCCTAGGGGCAGTAAATTTTCCCCGAGCAAGATTTCATTAATTAACTCTTGATGGATCGGTTCATCATTGATGATCACCCCATTAAAATCGAACAGAACAGCCTTTAACATCAATCTTAGACAGAAAAGCTAATAAATACTCAGTGTTCTTGATTATACTAAAGTTTTTCGTCGGGGCCGGGCGGGTCTTGTCCCTGACCCCATCTCAACAAACAATTTTAACCGGAAAATTGCCAAGGCCTTGACAAATTTCCAGATTTGTTCTATTATTTTGTTGTAGTGGGAATCCGTGCTGCCCTGTAACCCCCCTATTTTGGGTTTGCTAAAAAAGTACGGGCGAAGCATTCGGATAGAAAATCTACGGTTTCAGTGATAGGTTATTGCCCGAATGCTTCGCCCCTACAGGACGCGGGCCGATGAAGACGCAAGGTTTTGAAGCACGATTCTCTCCTTGCACCTGTTTCGCAAGACAGACCCCCAAAACCCTTGCCTTGCCTACATTTCACATTTATTAAGCAAGCCCCATTCTGGGCTGAGATATTAGCCAAAAATATAACAAAAGAATTTAGGTCATTGTTTCTTGTTTCGTTTCCGATACCCAACGACGGAATAATTCCACAGCAATCCGATAACGAGAGTCTTGGCATTCGATGACATGATGATTTTCAAGGGTTTTTAGGGCCCAGTCGAGAGTTGTGGCAGTTAATCCGGTGCTGGACAGTAAATCTGCCCGGGTTAATCCTTGCAGATGGGGAGAAAGAACTATTAAAATTTCCTGTTGTCCGGCCGCATCTTGTTTAGCCTGTTTCCAGACACCCGTAAAATAATAATTCCCCCTTTGGAAAAACTCAGCATCGATGGCTTTTTCCACATCTTCCACCTGAAAACGAATATCTTGGGGACGTTGCAACTCAAAGACCTGTTTATTATAAAAACGTACCAGATGAAAGCCGATCAGTTGTACTAAATAGGGTTGACCGTGGGTAAATTGATAAATTTTGTCCAAAGCGGATGGGGTATAGTCTAGGGGAAAATCCTCGTCTTCCCCAACGGGATTAGCGAGGATAACGCGAGTAGATTCAGGAGAGAGGAAACTGACCGGAATCGGGTAAACACTGCCAAAAAAAGGATGAAAATAATCGGCAGTCATCTCCTCTAGGGTATGTAATCCGGCAAAAACAAAAGCTAGACGCGGACTACTCTGGACAAGGGAACGCAGATAGCCGAGGAAATTCCGGGGGAGGGTATTCGCTTCGATTAAATCCTCAATTATCTCGAACTCATCGAGGGCAATAATTAAACCGGTTTTAGCTTTTTCCGGCAGAATCTGGCGCATCAGACGGTCTAAATAACGATTAAAATACATTTCTGGATGTTGGGAGATTTTTTCCTCTTCTGGGGCATCAATTGCCAAAGTTTGGGCGATTTCCTCAGCCATAGTCAGGAGAACTTCGGCTAGGCTGGTTACTGTGGCCAAGCGCTGTAAATTAATGTAGATAACCGAGACATTTGGTGGGAGATAGGCCTCCAGATTGCGTAGAATCGAAGTTTTACCCATGCGACGATGACCATAGAGAACTACGGAGGATAGGTTATCTCCGGACCACATTGACTGAAGTTCCCGCAGGATATCCCCACGACCAACAAAGCGTTTACCGATCACCGGATCACCGATAGTGTAGAGATTAGGAATCTGTTGGGTAATAGTTACCGTTCCCACCGTTTTCGCGATGGATGTGCTAATTTTTGCCCATTTTTCGGCGATAGAAAGGATTAATTCTTTTTCTGCTTGGGGTAAATTGGCCGCCTTTTGGTCGGTTATATCCCTTAATTCCCCGATAATCCGATTAAGAGCGAGGGATCTGGTCTGTTGGGAGTAACTTCCCTGGACTAAAGCTATTTCTGTGATAACTCGATTTAAACTGCTGATAGCTTGCCAAGTTTGCGGACGTAATGACGGTTCTGGGGCAATGGGGGCAACCTCCAGGGAAGCGATACTATCGGGAGTTGCTGCCAGACTAAATCGGTGTAAAGTTTGGGCGAGGCTATACATTTCTTCCCCGTAGGCGAGGGAACGTACCACAGCAAAGGCTTTTTCGGCTTTTTCGGTGTCCTGTTGGTGAAGATACCAAAAACCAGCGGCGGCGGCACGAGCAGGGGTATCTAGACGGATTTTGCTGTCAGTAAGAAAAAACAGTTTCGCGGACGCATATTTTAACAATTGCCAATCGGAGGGATTTTCTGCCAGACGGGACACCCGATAGATAATTTCTGCCTCTGGGAATTGCGATAAAACGCGGTTAATGGCGACAAGGACAGGAATAAACTGGCGGCTGTACCGAAAGTATTGATTGAGGTTATTAATAGCCGTTTCCCAGTCTTGCTGTAACCATTGTTGTAGAGTCGAGGTTAACCCCGGCAGCGGTAGAAAGGTAATACGGGGAAAAAGTCGCCCTTGAGGGCCAGCAAAAAGCCCGATTAGCCAATTATCAGGACGGAAAAAGGCGAATATAAACCCCACGCCGTGCCCCACGCCCAACACCACGCCGTGCCCCACGCCCAACACCACGCCGAACACCACGCCGGACACCACGCTGGACACCACGCCGGACACCACGCTGGACACCACGCTGGACACCACGCCGGACACCACGCTGGACACCACGCTCGACACCACGCCCAACACCACGCCCAACACCACGCCGGACACCACGCCGAACACCACGCCGGACACCACGCTCCACACCACGCCCAACGCCACGCCCAACGCCACGCCCAACACCACGCCGGACACCACGCCGAACCACACGCCGAACACCACGCCGAACACCACGCCGGACACCACGCCCACCCAATTAACAGAAAGTCCTAAATTTGCCGCTATGCTACAGATAATCAGAGGGGTAATTACAGTTAAGAGAAGACCCTGAATCCCTAGACGCAATTGTACGGGATGGTCGCGGAGAAATTGCCTTGTATCGCGCCATGTTTTCTGTTCTTTTAATTTATCGCCGCCGCCTCTCGTTTCCACATACCAGCGCACTGCTTGGGGAAAATAAAACACCCAGTACAACAGCAAAAGATAATCAAAGGGATTCCATAAAGATAAATCGCGTTTGAGTTTAGGAGCGAGATTAATTCTAGGGACGGTGCTTTCCTTCATAATTTTTATCTCTAGCTATTTACCCGGTGATGGTTTATTAAGTAGTTAGGTGTTACTCAAGGTAGGATCAAACCCCCCTTATCAAGGGGGGTAGGGGGGATCAAACCCCCTTATCAAGGTAGGATCAAACCCCCCTTATCAAGGGGGGCAGGGGGGATCAAACCCAAAATTAAATCAACTTATTGTTTAGTTATAACCTAAGTTCGGGATGCTGAGTTATTGACTTTGGTTTGATAAAGTTTAAAACAACTTTGCATCACCTCTCGCGGCTTTCCTTGACTTTGCCTAACAAGAGAACTTATTTCCTCCTCAGTAAAAGTCACTCCAGTTTGAATTAGACGATGACTAATAAACTCTTTAATTTTAGCTTCATCCCATAATTTAATCGGAAATTGTTGACAAATTCCCTCGAAAGGTGAATCACCTCCTTTATTATCAGGAAATAAAACATCAAGGGAACGATTAGCCGCTACTACTAATCTTAAAGGTGGATCGGGACGATTGGCTAACTCTCTTAATTGACTTCTAAGCTGATAGCTGAAATATTTTTGAGTCATATTATCTACCACATCCAATAATAACAGGATTTTATGTTTTTCTAATTCCCTAGTTAATCTAGTTCCTTTGAGCGGTTTATCGTAATTCGCAGCTATACCAATCTGATGACATAATTCATAATAAAAATCCTTATCTCCTGCTAATCCTTCTAAGTTTAGATATAAGGGTTGTCGATGACTAAGCAAATACTCCCTTGCTTGATGGTAAATTCCCCAAAGCAGGGTGGTTTTTCCCGTTCCCCTTTCCCCGATAATAGCAGCACTACTGCCGGAATTTAAAACCTCAAAAATATCTTTAATTTCTTGTTCTCGGCCAAAAATCTGCTGAATTTCTTTAATACCTCCGGAAGTGGGTTTAAAAGGATTATGGGCATTTTTTTGGGGTTGTAATTGCGGAAAATATTTAAAAATAGTCTGAACTGGAATCGCTCTTCCTCCTAAATCACTATACTCATCTCTGGTTATATTCACCACTCCGCACACTTTCCCCGTGCGTAAATTTAACAGAGGTGAACCACTAAAACCGGGTTGTACTTGCCCTAATTTAAACTTGATTAGGGGGTTTTCATCCCCCGTTAAACCTATATACTCAAAGTCACTAGGATCACCGTTCGGATAATCGTTGGTATAGCCGAAAGTGTATAATTTATCTGTTAATTGTAAATCGTGATCAAAATCGACATATTTGTGATCTAAAGACGAGTTTAATTGTAAAAGAGCCAGATCGATCCCATCTAGATTCGGTAAGTTGATAATTTTAGCCCCAGAAATTTGACCTTGCCAAATTATCTCGATAGTCTCGCGATTATCCCGCGCATCTTTCACCACATGAAGACAGGTCAAAATTAACCCTTGTCCCACAAAAAAGCCTGTTCCTGACCCATAGATTAACTTTAACCTGACAGTGTACGGAGGTAGAGATTCCGGGGTAAGCATTTAATCAATTTATCCTCCCCATTCTAGGGTAATTTTTAAATTTCCCTTTCCTTCACCTTCCACAATTAAAGCGGTTAGTTTACCAGATTTTATCCTGACTTCTACCCCAAATTCTACGGTGGCCTTTTTGGGCTGCACTTTACTTATCGTAGCAGCGATCGATTCAGTAACTGCCTCAATTGTATCAGCCACACTTTGAAAGTCAAATATTTGATCGGATACTTCCCGTTCACCACCGAAACTTCTCGCTTCCACTAACATGGTGACATTTTCTTTAACTTTAACTGAAATAATCTCAGATTTAGATTCTGGCATAAGGCTCCTCCAATGACCCGTTTATGGTTTTCTCGATTGCTTCTCGGACAAACTTATAGCGGAAGTAAAAAGGCTTATATATATTTCGGCACGGATTCCCATTATAATAAAAAGTATAGGTCAAATCGAGGAATTTTGTCAAGTCTTTTTTGCCATTAATCTATTTGTGTTATGCAGTGGAGGGGGTTATAAGGAATGAAACCCCGATAGAGACAGACATTGCTGCGATTTTTGTCAATTGTTTTCGCTCTAGAACAAACTAATCAATTAAGTCTCTTGCCAGATAAGGATTTAGTCAATTTATGCCCCCATATCGAACCATACCAAGTAACGAGGAACCTTCTTTTTCCTCTTCTTGAATCGCCGATTTCGGGACAATGACGACGTTAACCGATTCCTCGGCTTCGTTGAATAGTTCTAAAACATATCCTTCCTCACCCCCCTTCGGATGGGGAACTATATCGACAAGAATCGCCGAATCACCCTGCTTAAGATTGTATTCGGGAACGTCGCGGGCTAGGGTCACTTCTTCGTAGAGTTGCGCCATGGTTTATTTTTCCTTTCGGGGTTTGAGGGTGATAAATTGAAATTGATGATCTAGGTTTCGTTTTAGCCAAATCGTGACAACGAATAGGGGAACTTGATTACTGCTGATTAATTCCCCCTCGACTCGATCGAAGGTTCCCTATTCGATTCACCGATCAAGTGTATTAATTGATATTGTTTCAAGTTTTTTTTGGGGTTGTAATTGCATAATTTTTTTTTGAAATAGTCTGGACTAAAAAGGCTTATATATATTTCGGCACGGATTCCCATTATACTAGAAAGTATAGGTTAAATCGAGGGATTTTGTCAAGTTTTTTTTGCCATTAATCTATATAATTTTCGGGCTGCTCACCAGTCATTGTCCTGAAAAAAATTATGCCCCGGTTTGTTAAACAAGCATATATGCAGCGTTTAATCAAGTCAGTCCCGATGAAAAAATTTTCACCCCCACAGATGAAAGAGGTTTCTTTCCCTACACCCCACACCCTACACCCTCTTTCAAGACAGCACAGGAGGCAAAAAACGAGTTATTGGACAGAAAGAGGCGATGGGATGTTATTATTTAAAGCCGATTCCCCGGAAGCAGCCGAATCGATCATCGGGCAGCATCCCCTGGCGAATAGTAGTGGAATAGGCTATTAAAGGAGTGAACCCTGTGCAAATATTCACAACAATCCCTGGTTTACGCACTTTTTTGGCTGATTATCGCCATGATCATAGTATTGCCCTCGTGCCAACCATGGGCGCCCTCCATAAAGGTCATGCTAGTCTAATTCGACGCGCAGTGACGGAAGCGGAGGTAACTGTGGTCAGTATTTTTGTTAATCCTCTACAATTTGGCCCCACAGAGGATTTTTCTCGCTATCCCCGCAGCCTTGACAGCGATCGCCAATTGTGTGAATCTTTGGGAGTTGCTGCTATTTTTGCTCCCAGTGCGGAAACTTTAGGAATTGGTAATTCTGAGGAGATAACCGCAGTTGTTCCCCCGATTTCTCTGACTAGCGGGTTATGTAGTGCTTTTCGTCCGGGACATTTTCAGGGAGTAGCCACAATTGTCACGCGGTTGTTTAATATTATTGCACCGACGATCGCCTATTTTGGCGAAAAGGATGCCCAACAGTTAGCGATTATCCGGCAATTAGTCAGGGATTTAAATTTAGCGATCGAGATTCGCGCTTGTGCTACAGTGCGAGAAACATCGGGATTAGCAGTTAGTTCTCGCAATCAGTATCTATCGGCCGCAGAAAGGGAAAAAGCGACAATTATCGCCCAAAGTTTGCAATTAGCCCTCGAAAGTTTTCGTTTAGGGGAAAGACAAAGGGAAAAATTACTGGCTATTGTGCAAAAAAATCTCGACAGAGTGCCAGAATTTCGCCCTCAGTATCTGGATTTAGTCCATCCCCAGAGTTTACAACCGATCGAGCAGATCGAGACAGGGGGACTGTTAGCGATCGCTGGATCGGTCGGCCAAACCCGTTTAATTGATAATATTATCTTGCGTCAACGTCGGGCAGTTATCGCTATTGATGGACCTGCTGGAGCAGGAAAATCGACGGTAACGCGCTTAGTAGCCGAAAAATTGGGGTTAACCTATCTCGATACCGGTGCGATGTATCGCGCGGTGACATGGTTAGTGGTGAATTCCGGTCTGGATTTGTCCGCAGAAGCGGCCATCGCCGAGTTATTATCTTTAGCGAAGATAGAAATAATCCCGGCCGATAGTCCCGAAAATGTGACTATAGTGAAGATTAACGGGCAGGATGTGACTTTAGAGATTCGCTCTCCCGCAATTACCTCGCAAGTGTCCAGAATTGCCGCTCAAAAAGCGGTGAGAGAGCAGTTAGTCACCCTGCAAAGACAGCTGGGAATGTCGGGGGGAATAGTTGTGGAAGGTCGGGATATTGGTACTAATGTTTTCCCAGAAGCGGAATTAAAGATTTTCTTGACAGCGACACCCGAAGAAAGAGCCAGAAGGAGATTAAAAGACTTAGAAGCGCAGGGAAATGGTGGGATTAGTCTCGCAGAATTAACCCAAGAGATTGAAAAAAGGGATTATTTGGATAGTAATCGCTCCCTAGCACCCCTGCGAAAAGCCACAGATGCGATCGAAGTTAATACCGATCATCTCACTATTACAGAAGTCACGGAAAAAATCATTGCTCTTTATCATCAAGGAGAAGAAAATCAATGGAGAAGCCTCTAGTTTTTTTAGATACTGATGTTTTGATTTCTTATCTACGAGGAGATCTTGCCAGTGTGCATTTATTTGATCGAGAAATACTCGATCGCGTTTGTCTTGCTATTAATGCGATCGTTTTACAAGAGTTATTATTTTTGGCAGAAGTTCGTAATCATCCTGAAATAGTCGATCGGATTCAAGAAAAGGTGACTATCTTGGATTTTGATTTAGTAAAACTTGATCAATATTGGCAAAATGCTAGAGATATTCGCAATATTTTGGTACACTCGAATGATGTTTTAATTTTAAGTAGTGCCGCTAATTGTGATTATTTAGTTACCTATGATCAAAAACTTAAAAAAGCCTCTAGTTATCTATATAACTCTAAACCGATGGTAGTAACACCTGAAGAATTATTAGCTCAACTTGAAAGTAAAGTTTAGTGTAAAGGTTGACAAAATTGAAAATCTATTTAGATACAGGTGTTTTTATTGATTACCTGAGTCCCTTGATCTTGGGAGGAATAAATTTACGTCCTACAAATCGCCGTGGTCGCACTCCTGCTCAACTATCTCAAGATGCCGAAAGTGTACTTAAAAAAATCGCTTCTTCACACTTAGCAGCAACATCCAGTCTGACCTACTATGAAGTCGAAGAAGCACTATTTAAGCAATTTACTTCTGTGACTATAGGGATGGAAAATGCTAGTAACTTTAGGGTTTTAGCTGCTCGTTCAATTGTAGTGCAAACTTTTAATGTAGTGAGGTTTTTCGGAATCACTGCTCTCGATCTTACTTCTACAATCGTAGAATTACAATTAAATTGTTTGGAACTACAAATGAGAGGTATTAGAGCTGCTGATGCGCTCCATGTAGCGACGGCTATTCACTTTAACGCAGAAGTATTTATTTCAGTAGATGAAGATTTGCTGAAACTCAATACATTAATTACTAATAATCAAGGAAATGCTATTAATTTTTGTGATACTGATACGGCTTTGTTACTTATATAATTTTATCAAGTTTGTTTGGGTTCCCTAATGTAAATTCTAGGTGATAATCATCACAAAAACTTATGCTTATAAATTCCCTTACTATCAAATCTATCTGTTTAACGGTAACTTCCTTGATAATTATCGGCAGTCCAGCTATATCTTTAGCCGATCACAGATCACCAATAACTTTAGCTTCTCGGGATTTATCAAACCAGCAACAGGGAAAAAAAATTATTCTTAATGGTCGTTCTTTGCCCGTTTCTTGGCGACAGTGGACAGCAGCAAATAGTACCAGAATCGCCATGGGTGACACGGGAGCAAGACAATTATTCGGCATGGATTTTCTTAGCACAAATGATCCAAAAAAGCAACCGATAAACTGGTTTAATTTACAAACTTTATCAGCTAATTTGATCAATTCCGATCGCTGGCTGGACGTTACAGATATTTTACTAAAAATGGGGGCAACAACCACTATTAATGGTGATAGTTTAACTATTAACTTTCCTGCTCCTCAGATGCAAGATATTCAGCTAGAAAATTATGGAGCAGTACAAAGGATTATTATTCAACTCGATCGCCCGACCTTTTGGCAAGTTAGTCAGGCAAAAAATCAAGCAGTGATTACCCTAGAAGGAAATGCCCAGCAATCCCTTATCTCTAAGTTTCAACCCCAAACTATCAGCAACAGTAATCAAAATAACGATGAAGATGATCTCGGTAACTCCAATAATAACTTAGCCACTCAGATCACTTCCTTAGAAAATAATGGAGTTATCAGTCGTTTAAAAATTAACCTTCCCACTGCCTACGGATTACAGATCAGCAGTGTGGATAATCCTCCCCGAATTATCATTGATTCTCGTCCCGATGCTATGGATGAAAAGCGCATTGTTTGGCAAACAGGGTTAATCTGGAATCAAAAATATATCCAGTTAGACAAAGATTGGTTTCCCGTGACTTGGTTAGAAATCGATCCCAGAAATCCCCAGATAACTATTAAACCAATCACCGCTAATTCCACCTCAATGCGCGGCACTAATCCCCTGATCACGATTAATAGCGAAAGTAACGCAGTAGCGATGATTAATGGCGGCTTTTTTAATCGTAATAATCAGTTACCTTTGGGAGCAATTCGTGTGGATGGCAAATGGTTATCTGGACCAATTTTAAACCGAGGAGCGATCGCATGGGATAATCGTGGTAAAATCAGGATCGATCGCCTCAGTTTAGAGGAAACCCTCATTACTGCCACCGGACAACGTTTTCCCCTAACCCATTTAAATAGTGCTTTCCTAACAGCCGGCTGCAGTCGTTATACTCGCGATTGGGGAAGTAATTATCATCCCCTCACCGAGCGCGAAACCGGGTTAGTCGTCCAAGGCGATCGCGTAACGGAGAAATTAAATAATCTTTCCCCACAGAACAGTATAGACATACCAGAAAATGGCTATTTAGTCATCTGCCGAAAGACAGATATTAATTTAAAGATTGGTGAAAGAGTCAACCTCGATAGCGTCACCCTACCGGGAGATTTTGCTGATTATCCCCAGATTTTAGGTGCAGGTCCCCTATTATTGCAGAATGGACGCATAGTTTTGGATGGAAATGCCGAAAAATTTAGTCCGGCATTCCAAAATCAACAAGCTTCCCGCAGTGCGATCGCAGTTAGCCAAGAAGGAAAAATTTTGCTAGTTGCTATCCATAATCGCGTCGGGGGAAGGGGGGCAACTTTAGGCGAATTAGCCCGAATTTTGCTGTTAATGGCGGCAAAGGACGGTTTAAACCTAGATGGGGGTAGTTCCACCGGGATAGCCTTGGCGGGTTATCTGCTCGATCGCTCTGCCGTTACCGCCGCAAAAGTCCATAATGGAATAGGAATATTTTTATCCCCGTCTCCTTGAAAGGTGTGAAAACAATGGATAATAGCGACTGGATTAAACAATTGCTGCTGATGGGTATTGGCACCACTTCCATGGTGGCAGAAAAGATCAAAGAAGTGAGCGACGAATTAGTCAAAGACGGTAAAATCAATTCTGATCAGGCTAAAAACTTTGTCGATGATCTGATGACACAGATGAAGTCTGAACAGGGGAGCTTCGAGAACAACTTAGAACGCTATATTCGCCAGATTTTGCAGGATTTAGGGGTTCCCCGACAATCGGAAATGGACGAACTGCGGGGAAGGATTGATAGATTAGAACGACAGGTGAGAGACTTAGAGAATAAACTCTGGCGTTAGGGAACTATGAAATCAATGCGCGAAATCTTGCTCAGTTTTGCTATCATTGCGGTTTGTGGCTTATTTTTAATCCTTGCTTCCCTCTTTGGTGGAGGGGAAAAAGCCAATGCGATCGCCGCAGAAATAGATCCACCCGCTATCACTCAAACTATTAATAAGGAAATCATCTCCATGGATTTAGATCAAGCAGTTACCACCGATTCGGGACTAAAATACATCGATATCGTGGAAGGAACTGGAGAAACTCCCCAAAAAGGTCAAAAAGTAACTGTTCACTACACGGGAACCCTGACAGACGGCAAAAAATTCGATAGTTCTAAGGATCGCAATCAACCTTTTACCTTTACCATTGGAGTTGGTCAAGTGATCAAAGGATGGGATGAGGGAGTCGCATCGATGAAAGTCGGTGGGCAGCGTACCTTAATTATCCCCCCGGAATTGGGTTATGGTGCGCGGGGTGCCGGTGGGGTGATTCCTCCCAACGCGACTTTACTTTTCGATGTGGAATTGTTGGGAGTTAAATAGGTTTTTCCTCTGATTTTTCACTTCTACCCGCATCGATCCTGAATGCGGGTTTTTTGACAAATTGCTGGAAGCTAAGGGTAAAATCAGGAAGATTTAGTAAATTCTAGACCGTTTTCGCTACCGTAACGTTCCATAAAACGCATAAAACGATCCCACTCTGCGGGAGAATTAAAAATAACCGTAGCTTCGATCGCCGTGGGTTTACCGTTGATGAATTTGCCTTTTACTTCCCTGGTGACGATTTCTCCTTCTTCATCGACGAGATACATCCCCGTGATTTCCTCGGTTTGTTGATCTCCGAGGATAGTCGGTTGATCAAAATAAAATTTTGCCGATCCCTTCTCTCCCGTTTTAGTGCGACTTAAGCGGATATCGGGAACAACTGGTTCTTTTAACCCCCTGGAAAACTGAATTTCTGCCATTACTTTTCTTTATCCTTCTCATAAAATAGACATTTCTAGATCATCTCACACCAAGTCGCAAGTAAAAAGCAGATGGGACACCATAAACTTAAAGTATCCACGGTAAACTCGCGGGGGTGGGTTTGACTGATGAAAGATCACTTGTAAACCTCTCCCTTCCCACTGATAACCAATAACTGAGATGAGATGGTTTTATTAGAAGCAGCGGTTCATTCTTCCCTACGCGCTTTTTTACGCGAACAAGGACGCTTTTACTGGTCTCATCATCTCACTATGGGGCGACTGGTGGCTAGAGCTTTACGCTTAAAACGGTCCTCTCTGATACAAACTGGAACTACTCTCACCCGTTATTGTCTCAGTTATCTCACCCCGGCTCTTTTGGGTGATACACCTGTTCTGATTGTTGCCCCAGAGTCGGAAGTAAACCTACTGTTAGAAGTGGAAATCCCCCATCTGCAAGCATGGTTACAAACTCAGCGAGATATCCTCAAAAGCGATCGCTTTCCCGCTAATTTTACCGGTTTACTCCTCACCACACCCCAACAATGGTTAGAGGATAAATTGGGCAATCTCGGTCATTTTCCCCAGAATATCGCCACTATAATCGATCGAGCCGAAGATTTAGAAACTTGTCTAGTAGATTATCTCACCGTCACCATTACTCCCGAACAATGGTCTGCTTTAGAGTCAGCATATCCCCAGCATAGAGAGTTTATAGACTTAATTAAAGCACAACTTGGCCAAAGTATTCTTGGTCATCCCATTAATCCCTATAATTGCTATCTTATTGATGCCAAAGAAAAAGAATATATAATTGCTCTCCTGCAACGCTTACATCAAGATTTAGCCACTGATTCTGCTTGGCAACTTTTAGCGGCAAAAATCCCCGAGCATAATTATCTCCTCTGGACATCGGTAGATCGAGATCGAGAAGAATTTACCCTAAAAATCAGTCCTTTGGAGGTGGCTAGTTTTTTCAAACCAATTTGGCAGCAACAACCCTTTGTTTTAATCGGCAGTTTTTTAGATAGCGAAAAATCCGCTAATTTATACCGTCAAAATCAGGGTATCGGAGATATTTTAACTTTAAAGTTTGCAGCTGATCGCGAAAGTGAATATATTCATTTATATCTACCCGATCGCATCAGCGCCCCCAATACCCCCGAATTTCAACCGATGTTATTAAAGCAAGTGCGGGAATTAGTTAGTGCTAATCATACCAGTGAACAACCGATAGTAATTCTGATTGAAGATGTTCCCCTCAAGGCACAAATTGCCACCCAAATGGCAGCCGATTACGGTTCGCGAGTGCAAGTGGAAAAAACCGAGATTAATAGTAATACTATTCTCGTTTGTGGTTGGCAATTCTGGCAAACCCATCAAGAAAAATTTCCGACTCCCAGTTTATTAATTATCGCTACTTTACCCTTACCCTCCCCCGAAAATCCTCTCGTTGCTGGCAAAATTGCTTACTACAAACGACAACATCTCGACTGGTTTCGTGCCTATCTTTTACCCACAGCAGTGAGGGAAATTCAGAAATCTGTTCAGTCTCTCCGGGAGTGTCAGGGTTGTGTGGCTGTCCTCGATAATCGTGTCAATGCCCGCAGTTATGGCCGACAAATTCTCTCCGCTTTAGAACCCTATGCTAAAGTTAATTATCTCGATCAACAATTTTTTCAAGATAAAGATTAAATCAGTTATCAGTTATCAGTTATCAGATGGGGTGCATCTCAATTTTGTAGAAATATCTATATTACATTTGGGCGCACGCAGTGCGCCCCTACCATTGACGCGATAATATTATTGTAGGGGCGAATTGCATTCGCCCTCTTGGAATAACTTCTGCTGCTCACCAATATGTGAGAGAATGTCACCAATAAGAGATGCACCCTATCAGTAATCAGTTCACTGTTCACTGTTTACTGATCACTGATCACTGATTACTGATAAAATCTCCCCCAGAGCCATATTTCCAACTATCCAAATAACGATGATAAAGATATTTTTGCTTGTCGGGTAACTTTTCTAAAACAGGTTTTAAGCTGGTTGCTAAGGGATATAAAGCACTATACAAAGCTAAATTAAAATAATGTCCTGTCCAATCGATAAAAGGACTGATACCCACTTGCGGAATCATCGGTAAAACTAATTGAGGATTAACCAAAGGCAAAGTTTTTGAGAGGGAAGAAAACTGCACCACATCCTGTAAAAATGGTTTTAATACCTCATCTCCCAACTTATCCATTACCCGAAAAACTCCACTCATTAAGTGATTAATTTGATTGGGATTAGGGTTAGCAGACATGGCAACACTCATAGTTTTTTGAAATAGCCAAGTTACCGATATATTCGGTTGATAGGGTTGTAAAAGGGCTAAATCTTCTCGGTTTAAAGCATCGATTTGTAAAGCTTCCTCGATGGCAAAAGTTAGCCTTTTTAAATGCCTAACCATTGCCCCAAAACCGCCAAAACTTACCGGAGATTGACTACCGCTACTATCTCCCACTGCCAGAATTCTTGACCAAGGCATTTTTAAAGGACTTTGACGATAGGCAGGGAAAAAACCCGCTAGAAAACGCTGAAATTTGACCGCTTCTAAATCTACCTTTTGATACTCCGGCAGTAATCTTAAATACTCCTCCATCAAAAATTCTAAACTAAAGCGATCGGGATGGGTATCAAGATAGGTAAATAAATAAGTTGTCCGACCATCCCTAGCGGGAAATGCTTCCCAAAAGTATTGACATTGGTGCAAGATTGGGGTAAAAGAATAAATCAAATCACCAGTTTCATTACTGGGAAAACCCTGACCGCAACTACCCACCACTAAACAAACTCCATCGGGTTTTTCTCCTTTTCTGGCCTGTTTTGCAATTGGCGAAAAATGACCCATGGCATCGGTTAATAAACGGGTTTTTAAAGTTACTTCTCCCGTTTTAACCATTACTCCATCGGGATGAATAATTGCCCCGCTAAACCCCGAATTTTCTAATAACTTTCCTCCCGCTTGCAAAAACTTATTTTTTAAAGTCTCTAGCAAATAAACTGGATCAACACCAATATTTAAAATATCTCTAACCCAAAGCTCATAACCTTGATAAAATCCCACCCTAGCAGGATTATATTCCGTCGCTATCGCTTGATTTAATTCTGCTTCGGTCAATAAATCTAACTCTAAAAAACTGCTTAATTCTAAACGTGAAATATTCCACTCCTGCTCACGACCGCGCAGAATACCTCTTTCTAATAATGCCACACGCCAGCCCCTAGTTTGCAAAGCAGCCCCGATGAAAATTCCCAAGGTTCCCCCCGCAATAACTAGATCAAAATCCGTCTCTCCTAAAGATTCTTGACTTTGATTAATTACCGTGGGAATAACTAGATTTTCTAAACGCAAAGCTTGCCAAGCTCGATCGCTGGCTCGCAATTGTTGTAAACTCTGAGAAGATACTCGATCGAGTAAAGATGCAACTAAAGACATAATCTTATATCAGTTATCAGTTATCAGTTATCAGTGATTAGTTATCACCATATCCAGAGGAGAAAACTACTTAGATTGGAAAAACTTTTTCCCTTCTTCAATGAGTTTATTAATATCCTTGAGAGAAACCCCAAAAATTGCCAAAACTCCCGTAAAAACTAATAAAAAACCGATAAAACTATTCCGATCATAGAGAAATAAACCCACTAAAACGATAAAATAGGGAGAGAGAATTTTACTAATATTTTCAACTACAGTAACCACCTCTGGCGGGGGAGTCTCAACAAGATTAATATCAGTTTTATCCTGATCTGGTTCGAGATTTTGCTTAATTGAAAACATCACCTCCTGTAAGTCTTTTACCTCCGGTGGGTTCGGTTCCTTCGCTGGTTTGCCAAACATTGTTAACTACCTCGCCAATTTATCTATATCCTCTATGGTAGCCAAAAAAAGGGCAAGCCGGAAAAGCGCGAGCAAGTCGAGAAATTCTCAGCGCAATTTTCCTTAACAACCCCCTCGGCCTCGGCTGCTATAATCAGAGGAACAACTCCCAAGTTCGTTAACGGTACAAAAAAACTATGAATACCAGTCCAGACCGTGTGATTATCTTCGATACCACCCTTCGAGATGGGGAACAGTCCCCGGGTGCCGCTTTAAATGTGGATGAGAAGCTAACCATAGCACGCGCACTGGCACGACTGGGAGTTGATGTCATTGAAGCAGGTTTTCCCCACGCTAGTCCGGGGGACTTTGAAGCTGTGCAGAAAATTGCCGCCAGCGTCGGCAGCGAAGCTGATAGCCCGATTATTTGCGGATTAGCCCGCACTACCCAAAAAGATATTAAATCAGCATCCGATGCGCTCAGACCCGCCGCCAAGCCCAGAATTCACACCTTCCTAGCCACATCTGATATACACCTCCAATACAAACTTAAGAAGACTCGTCAGGAAGTTCTTGAGATTGTGCCAGAAATGGTGGCCTATGCCAAATCCTTCCTTAATGATGTGGAATTTTCCCCCGAAGATGCCGGCCGCAGCGATCCGGAATTCCTCTATCAAGTCCTCGAAAGAGCGATCGCCGCAGGAGCCACCACTGTTAATATTCCCGATACCGTCGGTTATACCACCCCTAGCGAATTTGGGGCTTTAATCCGTGGTATTAAGGAAAATGTCCCCAATATCGACCAAGCGATTATCTCCGTCCATGGTCACGACGATCTAGGGTTAGCGGTGGCTAATTTCCTCGAAGCAGTTAAAAATGGCGCTCGACAGTTGGAATGTACCATTAACGGTATCGGTGAGCGTGCCGGTAATGCTTCCCTAGAAGAATTGGTGATGGCTCTTCATGTGCGGCGCTCCTATTTTAATCCTTTCCTCGGTCGTCCAGCAGAGTCCACGGAACCTTTAACCAAGATCAACACCAAGGAAATCTATCGCACTTCTCGCTTAGTTTCTAATCTTACTGGCATGATCGTGCAACCGAATAAGGCGATCGTCGGTGCTAACGCTTTCGCACACGAGTCGGGAATCCATCAGGACGGGGTGTTAAAACATAAACTCACCTATGAGATTATGGACGCAGAATCGATCGGTTTAACTAATAATCAGATCGTTCTCGGTAAACTCTCTGGCCGCAACGCTTTTCGCTCTCGGTTACAGGAATTGGGTTTTGAGCTTTCGGAAACGGAACTTAATAACGCTTTTATCCAGTTTAAGGAAATGGCCGATCGCAAAAAGGAAATCACCGATCGCGATCTAGAAGCTATTGTTAACGATGAAATCGATACGGTTCCCGATCACTTCCGCCTTGAGCTAGTACAAGTGTCCTGTGGAAATAGTGCCAGACCCACGGCCACGGTGACGATTCGCACTCCCGACGGTAGCGAGTTATCCGATGCGGCCATTGGTACAGGGCCAGTAGATGCTCTCTGCAAAGCGATCGATCGAGTGGTGCAGATTCCGAACGAATTAATCTCTTTCTCGGTGCGAGAAGTTACCGAGGGAATCGATGCTTTAGGAGAAGTGACTATCCGTCTCCGTTACGAAGGACGCACCTATTCTGCTCGCGCGGCCGATACCGATATTATTGTCGCCTCCGCTCGTGCCTACGTCAGTGCCTTAAACCGTCTCCACGTCGCACTGCAGCAGAAGGAAAAAACCCCCGAAATGCTACAAGTCTAGATAGGGTGTTAGGGTGTTAGGGTGTTAGGGTGTTACTTGAAATTCCGCCACTACCCCATCACCCCACTTCCCCACTTCCCCCCGCAACGCGCACGCAGTGACCACCCCACTTCATAATTCATAATTCATAATTCCCACGGTGCTGTTGGAGAAAATCTTAAATTTGTCTCGCAAATTTCTAAAATGTTGCTAAGTTAATATTATGAGTTTGCGCTCTATTATCATGGTGCGAATGTACCAAGACCAGATTCGCGTAAAAGCAATGAGGGATGAAATTTATCCGTAAGAATCCGATCAAATTAAATACAATAGCTAAAGACTAAAGGAATTAGCCAAGGCAAATAGGGATTATGTTCCCCTTGCCAGTGGGAACAGTTAACCCACCCCATAATTCCCTTGATACTTAGCTATCTGGTCAACACCGCAGACAAACCCGCGATCGGATTTCAGTCCTCCAGCCATTTACCCAATTTTTGCAGGAGCCAGATTATGAGTTGACCGAGCTAAAACGGCATTCCGTGTCGCTAAAATCGCATCGACACAAGGAAATTTAAGCAAAAATCTTCTCCCATTTGTTGTAATTAAAGCTACAATCGGAAAAGTCTTTCCCCGTCTCGGATTTGAGACACAAATTTGTTCAGTATCACCTAGATTGAGATTCGATCTTCTAGTTTTGCACAGAAGGAGCAAGAGGAAAACGGCATGATGCAGGCCCACGATGTACTAACCCTTACCGAGCCGCCATTGGATTTAGATTTGATTGACCTAGACGAAGACTTCGATGATGAGGATATCGAGTTAGAGCTAGAAGAAACCAGCGATAGCAACGATGGCAAAAAAACCCGCCGCCTTGCCAGCGCTCGTCGTCGCGACGCCGCTAGAAAAAAACCCTATACAGAAGATTCGATTCGGATTTATCTGCAAGAAATCGGCAGGATTCGGTTATTGAGAGCGGAGGAGGAGATCGAATTAGCGAGAAAAATCGCCGATCTACTGAAATTAGAACGCATTCGCGAAGATTTTTGCCTCTATAGCGATGCTGAATGGGGAAAACAGGTTTTCTTGTTCGAGCGCATCGAAAAAATTATCGCCGAAAAATCGGAAAAAGAACCGAAATTATCGGATATTAAGGCTTATTTAGGTAAGACGGAGCTAACGGCTCCCATGGTAGAAGAATGGCTGGCCAAATCAAAGGAATACTTATCGGCCTTTAAGCGTCGTTTGTACCATGGTCGTCGCGCTAAGGAAAAAATGGTACAATCGAACCTGCGTTTAGTGGTTTCGATCGCCAAGAAATACATGAATCGCGGTCTTTCCTTCCAAGATTTAATTCAAGAAGGTTCCCTCGGTTTGATCCGCGCCGCCGAAAAATTCGACCACGAAAAGGGTTATAAATTCTCCACCTATGCCACTTGGTGGATTCGTCAAGCCATCACCCGCGCGATCGCCGATCAATCCCGCACCATTCGTCTTCCCGTCCACCTCTACGAAACCATCTCCCGGATCAAAAAAACCACCAAGATTCTTTCTCAGGAAATGCGTCGCAAACCCACCGAGGAAGAAATCGCCACCAAGATGGAGATGACCATTGAAAAACTGCGTTTTATTGCCAAATCTGCCCAATTACCTATTTCTCTAGAGACTCCTATCGGTAAAGAAGAAGATTCCCGTTTAGGAGACTTTATCGAAGCGGATGGGGAAACCCCAGAAGATGAAGTTTCTAAAAATTTATTACGCGAGGATTTAGAAAACGTCCTCGATACCCTTAGTCCTCGCGAACGCGATGTGCTGCGGCTGCGCTACGGTTTAGATGACGGCCGGATGAAAACACTCGAAGAAATCGGCCAGATTTTCAACGTCACTCGCGAGCGCATTCGTCAAATAGAAGCCAAGGCTCTGCGGAAACTGCGTCACCCTAACCGTAATAGTATCCTCAAAGAGTACATTCGTTAATTTCCCGTCCTTAAAAAACTAGAAACTGAGTCTCCTTGAGGCTCAGTTTTATTGTTATCTGCACCTACCTCGATCGAATTTACAGCAGTTATCTTAATGATGAGGTACAAAGTTTTTCTTTTGGGGAGTCGCTCGTCGATACCAAATTAGGTTAGACTTCATCTTGATGAGAAACACTATAAATATCTCATTGATTAGAATCAAGAAATGTATGATAATGTCTGTAAATTTCTCGCCGAAAATTATAGTCGTGACTTCGCCCAATGGTTATTAGGAGAACCTCTCTCCTTCACCCAATTGAGTCCCTCGGAACTGTCTCTAGAACCGATTCGGGCCGATGCCCTGATTTTGTTAGAATCAGATCAGATGATTCTTCATCTCGAATTCCAGACCGATCCTGACCCAAAAATGTCCTTTCGGATGTTAGATTATCGCACTAGAGTCTATCGTCGCTTCCCCAAAAAAACCATGCGACAAGTGGTAATTTACCTGAAAGAAACCTCATCACCTTTGGTGCAGGAAAACGCTTTTATTCTTCCCAATACCCGTCATGAATACGAAGTGCTTCGTCTCTGGGAAATTGCTGCTGAGAAAATGTTAGGATTATCAGGATTGTTACCCTTGGCCAATCTAGGAAAAACCCCTAATCGTCCCGAAATTCTACGACAAGTAGCCGCAAAAATTGATAATATCGGGGGTAGAACTGAAAAAAGCAATTTAGCCGCCGCTACAGCAATTCTGGCGGGGTTAGTATTAAGTAAGGAAATCATCGGAAGCTTATTAAGAGAAGAAATTATGCGCGAATCAGTTATTTATCAGGATATCCGGGAAAGTGGAAAAGCACAAGGAAGAGAGGAAGGAAGACGAGAAGAAGCGGTTTCTTTGATTCTACGGCTACTTAACCGTCGTTTAGGTGAAATATCCTCGACTTTAGGCCAACAAATCCAAGAACTATCTCTAGAACAATTAGAAACTTTAGGAGAAGCGCTGCTCGATTTTACCAGCTTGACAGATCTGACCGCTTGGTTATTGGAGATAGAAACTTAAATCCCCAGAAGATGTCTGCTCGTCCTGCGTTAAATTTTTAAATACCGGCTTTTTTGTATTGATTTAACTATGGCTACCAGCGATATTCCCTATTCTACTCACTCATCCCCAAAACCCCTGCCAAAACTGGGACTTTTCACCATGTTTCGCTTAGGACTCTTTCAAATGGGACTAGGTATTATGTCCCTGCTGACTTTGGGGGTTCTCAATCGGATTATGATCGATGAGTTAAAAGTTTTACCCTTTCTCGCCGCAGCTGCGATCGCTATGCACCAGTTTGTTAGTCCGGCGCGCATCTGGTTTGGACAAAGATCCGACGGTAAAACTATTTTCGGTCATCATCGCAGCGGTTATGTCTGGATTGGGGCGGCAGTTTTTACCGCTTTAGCTTTTATTGCTTTGCAGGTAGTCTGGCAATTGGGACTTAGTATTCAAACTTCGGGATGGAATACCATTTCCTACGCTTGGATTGCCCTCTTAGCCTTAATTTTCGCCCTCTACGGACTAGCTTTAAGCGCCAGTTCTACCCCTTTTGCTGCCCTCTTAGTGGATGTGTCCGATGAAGATAATCGATCGCAATTAGTTGCTATAGTTTGGTCAATGCTGATGGTGGGAATTGTCGTCGGGGCGATCGTTAGTTCTCGTTTGCTGGATACTCCCAATATCTGCGGTACAAATATTTTGACCTATGATCCGACTCAATCAGCCCCCATAGCCAATATTCCGCAACTACAAGCGACAATTAACCCCGTGTTCACGATTATGCCCGCTATCGTTTTCGTTCTCTGTATTTTAGCGACTTTTGGCGTAGAAAAAAAATATTCTCGTTTTAGTAGTCGGTCCACTCTTGTGCAAAGAGAGGATCAAATTACCTTTAAGGATGCGTTACAGGTTCTCACCGCTAGTCGGCAAACCGGTTTATTTTTCACCTTTCTGCTGATGATGACTTTGAGTTTATTTATGCAGGATGCAATTATGGAACCGTTTGGGGGCGAGGTTTTTGGGATGTGTATCGCCCAAACCACCCAATTAAACGCTTTTTGGGGAACCGGAACCCTTTTTGGTATTGCTGCCACGGGATTTATGCTAATTCCCCGCATCGGTAAACAAAAAACCACTAAATATGGCTGTATTTTTGCAACAATTTGTTTTATTCTCTTGATTTTTGCCGGCTTTTCTGCTGACCAAAGTTTATTAAAATCAAGCTTGCTCTTTTTCGGTTTAGCTTCGGGAATGATTACCGCTGGCGCTACCAGTTTAATGTTAGATTTAACCGCCGCCGAAACTGCGGGAACTTTTATCGGCGCTTGGGGATTATCACAAGCGATCGCCCGGGGATTAGCCACAGTTTTAGGCGGTACGATTTTAAATATCGGTAAAGTTATCTTTTCTAGCCCGGTTTTAGCTTATGGCTTAGTTTTCCTCGTGCAAGCACTGGGAATGATCCTAGCAGTTTGGTTATTAAGTCGCGTCGATGTCAAGGAATTTAAGGAAAATGCCCGAGCAGCGATCGCAACGGTAATGAAAGGAGAGATCGACTAGCAAAAGCAAGCAAAAGTGAGATAACAGGAGAATTAGCCCGATCGGGGGAAGTTAGTTAGCAGCTTTTTTCCTATCCTAAAAGTAGAGAGGAAAACGAAAGAGGAGGCTAAAACGATGAAAAGGACTTTAATGATTGTTCTAGGTTCCCTAGCCTCCTTACTGCTGATTAACCCCGTCGGTGCGGAAAATCCCCAACAGGTGCAACGATTATTGAATACGCGGGAATGTCCGGGCTGTGATCTCCGGGGTGCAGATTTAAGAGGGGCGCATCTAATCGGTGCTGATTTGAGAGAAGCGAATTTACAGGGAGCTAATCTGGAGGAAGCTAACTTAGAGGGCGCAGATTTGACCGATGCTAACCTAGAAGGCGCAAATTTAACCGCAGCTTTTCTGACTAATGCCAGTTTGAATCAAGCTAATCTCAATGGAGTCAATTTCACCAGCGCCATGATTTATGATGCTGATGTGACGGGTGCATCGATGGAGAGAATTAACTTGACAAATGCTCAGATTTATGGTACTGGCATCGCTGTGGGTGGTGAAAGTCCTTAGATGTTCTTGTCCTCAAAATATAGTTAATTTTGTAACAGATGCGAGTGTCGCGTCTGTTTTTTTATACACTTTTACTAAATAGTTTGAGTTATAAAATAACCGGCATGACTCAACTCACATCGCGCCCTAGTGTCTTAATTGTCGATGATTTGCCCAATAATGTGCGGCTATTGTCGATTATGCTCACCGAGAAGGGATATCAGGTACGGAAAGCGATTAATGGACAGATGGCCCTGAATACAGTGCGATCGCTAATTCCCGATCTGATCCTCCTCGATATTAATATGCCCGATCTCAATGGTTATCAAGTTTGTGAACAGTTAAAAGCTGATGAAAAAACCAGAGAAATTCCCGTGATTTTTATCAGCGCTCTTGATGATGTCTTCGATAAAGTCAAAGCTTTTCAAGTGGGAGGTGTCGATTATATTTCTAAACCTTTTCAAGGGGAAGAAGTCATGGCCCGCATCGAAAATCAATTAACTATTTGCCGTCAAAAAAAACAACTACAAAACGAAATTAAAGAACGTCAAAAAACTGAGGAAACTTTAGAAATTTATCTTCATGCTGTCTCTCACGATCTCCGCAATCCCGTGATCGGGATGTCAATGATCTTAAATAATTTAATTAAAAATTCTCAGGGAGAAACTAAAGAAGTATCCCGGAAGATTTTACAACAGATGGCCAACAGTTGCGATCGACAATTAACTTTAATTGATTCTCTTGTCGAAACCCGACAGAATGATCTTTGGGGAGTTTCCCTAGAACTAAAGCCTTTATCTCTCTACGAAATTGGTCAACAGATCGGCCAGGAATGGGAGTTAAGATTAAGGGAAAATCAAGCAACTTTAATTAATAACTTTTCCCCCGATTTACCCTTAGTTAATGCCGATGCTCACCATCTCTGGCGAGTTTTTGAGAATTTATTAGCCAATGCCCTTAAACACAATCCCCAGGGGATAATTATCACTTTCTCGGCTAGACTAGAGGGTAATTATCTCCGGTGTAGCATTGCCGATAATGGGGTAGGAATTAGCGAAACCCAGAGAAAACAATTATTTGATCGCTATCAACGAGGCAATAATAATAATCAGATTAGTTTAGGACTAGGTTTATATCTATGTCGTCAAATTATCCATGCTCACGGGGGCGAAATTGGCATTATGAATAATGACGAAAAAGGTTCACAATTTTGGTTTACTTTACCCTACTAAGCTGTTGACTATCTACATTACTCGTTAAGACTGTCTATGAGCAGGAAGAGCCAGTTTAAACATTTGTTTTTTTCTGTGACTGCGGAAAGAAAGGGCTAAGATCTATCTAGATCAACTATCTTCACTTGCCATGGCCGCTAATGCCGACTATTCTGCCCATTCTAGACTTAACTTGCAACAACCTTGGCATACCTATCCGGTGGAAACCACCCTATCTATCCTCGGTAGTTCAGCTGTTAATGGCCTCAATAGGGAGCAAATCGCCGAAAGAATTAAATATTATGGCAAAAATGAACTACAAGAACGTCCAGGGCGCAGTAATTGGCAAATTCTCCTAGATCAGTTTACCAATATTATGCTCCTCCTCTTAATTGCCGTGGCCATAATTTCCGGAGGACTGGATTTACTGGAATTGCAGCGCGGTCATCTGGCTAAAATTGGTGTTCCCTTCAAAGATACGATCGCTATCTTAACAATTGTCATCCTCAATGGCATCCTCGGCTATCTGCAAGAAAGTCGCGCCGAAAAAGCTCTGGCCGCTTTAAAAAAACTTTCCTCTCCCCAAGTTAATGTTATCCGCGAGGGTCAACGCAGAGAAATAGACGCGGTTAATCTCGTCCCCGGGGATATCATGCTGATTGAAGCGGGAACCCAAATCAGCGCCGACGGCCAAATTATCGAAGCTTTTAACCTGCAAATTCGCGAATCGGCCTTGACAGGAGAGGCAAATAGTGTTAATAAATCCGCCTCCATTGACCCCTTAGACAGGGATACTCCTCTTGGCGATCGCTTAAATTTTGTCTTTACCGGAACAGAGGTACTGCAAGGCCGGGCCAAGGTCATCGTTACCAATACGGGGATGACAACGGAATTAGGCAAAATCGCTCAAATGTTAGCAACAGTCGGCAATGAACCCACTCCTCTCCAAAAAAGAATGACTCACTTGGGTAATGTCCTTGTTGCTGGTTCTCTCATTTTAGTTGCCCTGACTATTACCATCGGCCTGATCAATGCCGGTTGGTCGGCCCTACAGGAATTAGTCGAAGTTTCCCTTAGTATGGCAGTAGCCGTCGTTCCCGAAGGATTACCCGCAGTTATCACCCTAACGCTCGCCCTAGGTACCCAACGCATGGTCAAACGTCAGGCCTTGATTCGTAAACTGCCGGCAGTAGAAACCCTTGGTTCTGTTAATGTGATCTGTTCCGACAAAACTGGGACGCTAACGGAAAATAAAATGACCGTGCAGGAGATAGAGACAATTAATCGCAATTTTTCGGTGACTGGGGAAGGATATAGCCCAAAAGGACAATTTTTAGACTCCAAGCAACGGGCGATCGATCCCAAAACCGATCTAGAATTGCATCATCTCTTAATTGCCAGTGTCCTCTGCAACGATGCCAGTTTAAACCTCGATAACGGTCACGATAGCATTTTAGGCGATCCCACGGAAGGAGCCTTATTAGTTTTAGGGGCGAAAGCGGGCTTAAATTTATCCCTAACCAAGCAAGAGTTCCCTAGAATCGCTGAAATCCCCTTTTCTTCCCAAAGAAAGCGAATGTCGGTCATTTGTCAAGGAGTCAATCGCGTACTATTTACCAAAGGTTCCCCGGAATTAATCCTTGAACAATGTCTCTCCTACCAATCGGGATTAGAAAGTCTTCCTTTTGGGGATAGGGAAAAAGAAAAAGTCTTAGTCGCTAACAATGCTATGGCTAACAGGGGTTTACGAGTCTTAGGATTAGCCTATAAAACACTAATTTATCCGCCAGAATCAACTGAAATAAGCGAAGATGAGCTAATTTGGTTAGGAATGGTCGGTATGATCGACGCAGCGCGACCGGAGGTACAAATCGCCGTGGCTAGGTGTCGAGAAGCGGGAATCCGTCCGATTATGATCACCGGCGATCATCAATTAACTGCTCTAGCGGTGGCTAAAAGTCTTGGTATTGCCCAAGCGGGAGCTTTAGTCATCTCAGGACGAGAATTAGATAAATTATCACCAATTCAGCTAGAAAACATCATTGACAAAACTAACATCTATGCCCGTGTCTCCCCCGAACATAAATTAACCATTGTCCGCGCCTTGCAAAAAAAGGGTAAATTTGTTGCTATGACCGGAGATGGGGTGAATGATGCTCCGGCCCTGAAACAAGCAGATATCGGCATTGCCATGGGAATCGCCGGCACCGATGTCACCAAAGAGGCTAGTGATATGATTCTCCTTGATGATAATTTTGCCACCATCGTCGCTGCCACGGAAGAAGGGCGAGTGGTTTATAACAATATTCGCAGTTTTATTAAATATATTCTCGGCAGTAATATCGGGGAAGTGATTACTATCGCTGCTTCGCCTCTTTTGGGTTTAGTTACTCCCCTAACTCCCCTACAAATTCTCTGGATGAATTTAGTTACTGATGGTTTACCCGCGTTAGCTTTGGCAGTGGAACCCGCTTCTCCTAATATTATGCGTCGCCCTCCTTTTAGTCCCCAAGAAAGTATTTTTGCTCGCGGTTTGGGCAGTTATATTGTGAGAATTGGGATTATTTTTTCGATTATTAATATCACTCAAATGTTAATCGCTGTGCGCTTGGATCCACTTTTTGGTAATACTGGTTCATGGAAAACTATGGTTTTTACTACTCTCTGTTTAGCTCAGATGGGTCATGCCATTTCCGTGCGATCGAGCGATCATCTTACCATAGAAATGAATCCTTTGACTAATCCCTATCTCTGGGTAGCAGTAACCCTGACGACAATTTTTCAACTGATGTTAATCTATGTTCCTGCCCTGCGGGATTTTTTCGGCACTCAATTTTTAACTAAAGAAGAATTATTAATCTGTTTGGGATTTAGTACCTTGTTATTCGTTTGGGTGGAGTTAGAAAAATTATTTACCCGTTGGTATCATCGGCGATAATCAGGGGGCTTTTTTCATTGTTCAGTAAACAGTGAATTGAAAACTCAAATCCCATAACTGATAAACCCCATCCACAGGGAAAACCGTAGTTTGGCTTTTTCGGCTAAGATTCTTATATAGGGTTTGCGGCAAAAAGTACGGGCGAAGCATTCGGATAGAAAATCTACGGTTTCATCGATAGGTTATTGCCCGAATGCTTCGCCCCTACAGGACGCGGGCCGATGAAGACGCAAGGTTTTGAAGTACGATTCTCTCAAAATCTTGCACCTGTTTCCAGAGAAAAGCCAGAAAGCCCCTACCTTGCCTACATTTCACATTTATTCAGCAAATCCTACATAGTAATAATTTTAAGGTTTAGTGCCTTGGCCGTGAAATTCCAGTTCTCTAGCTGATTGCGGTTTAGCTTACTATTAAAAACTGATTTGATCTAAAATTGAGTCAGCAATATTTTATTGAGAGTATCAAACAATGGAACCAGTTTCTCTGATTGTCGCCGCCTTGACTGCCGGTGCGGTTGCTGCGGCTAAAGATACGGCGGAAAAAGGTGTTAAAGATACATATCAAGGTTTGAAAACCTTGATTAAGCGTAAGTTTGCTAATGATGCTTTAGCACAGGCAATGGTAGAGGCAAAACCAGAGGATATCAAGAAAGCTGAAGGTTTGTTAAAAGATAAAATTGTCGAAGCGGGGGTTGATAAAGATAATGAAATCACTAAATTAGCCCAAGATTTACTAGACAAGCTCCAAGAACAACCCGGTGGACAACAAATTATCACCCAAAATATCAGTAATTTTAAATATGCTGCTACCTCTGGCACGGGTAATGCTAGTATTAGCGGCATCACCGAGCATGGCACATCTAAGGATGACTGAGACTGTATTTTAATTAATCAGGATGGTTGATATGTCAGAACCAAGCGAAATTCAACAAAATATTACAGAAGCTCAATATGCTGCTGCCTCTGGGACTGGCAATGCAACCATCACGATTACCAATTACTATTATCGAGAAGAAGCAAGAATAGCACCTGCTGATTCTGCCGATGTTGCCGATGATAAACTGCCCTGTCCCTATCGTGGCTTGTTTCATTTTGGGCCAGGAGATGCAGAATACTTTTTTGGGCGCAAAAGCTTTATCACAAACCTATTTCAGGCAACCCAAACCCGTAATTTTATCCCCCTATTAGGTGCGTCGGGAAGTGGCAAATCCTCGGTAGTTTTTGCGGGATTAGTCCCAAAATTGCAACAAGAAAGTCACTGGCAGTTTACCCATTGTCGTCCTGGTTCTGACCCTTTTCATGCCCTAGCTTTAGCATTAGTTCCCCTTTATACAACTAATTTAAATGAGACAGAACGCCTCGCCCAAGCGCGTCAGTTAGCCAATTATTTGCGTGATGGCGATATTTCTTTAGCTGACGTTGTTGCCCAAATCCAACAGAATTATCCCAGTGAACGGGTGCTGGTAATTGCCGACCAATTTGAGGAACTTTATACCCTCTGTCCTGATGAAACAATCCGTCGTAATTTTCTCGATAAATTAACTACATCCCCTTTTGAAAGGGTAGGAATGGTGTTGGTATTAACGATGCGGGCGGATTTCTTGGGGAATGCTCTTTCCTATCGTCCCTTTGCTGATGTCTTGCAAAATACCGACTTGAAATTGGGGCCGATGAACCGAGAAGAACTCACAGAAGTTATTGAAAAACCGGCGCAAAAATTGGGGGTGACATTGGAAGCGGGACTGGTGGAGCGCATCCTCGATGATGTGGAGAGTGAGCCGGGGAATTTGCCATTACTAGAGTTTGCCTTAACGGAATTGTGGCAGCGGCGACAGGGCAAAGAATTAACCCATCTGGCATATACAGAAATTGGCGAAGTGCAGGGTGCTTTGGCCCGCCATGCCAATGAAGAATATCACAAGTTGAGTGAGGCGCAACGGGAACAGATGCGGCGCATTTTCATCCAATTGGTACGCCCAGGAGAAGGCACAGAAGATACGCGGCGGCTGGCGACAAAAGCGGAATTGGGGGCGGTAAATTGGGCGCTGGTGAAACAATTGGCGGATGCGCGTTTAGTTGTCACCAGTCGCAGTGAAGAGGCACAGGTGGAGACGGTGGAAGTGGTGCATGAAGCACTGATTCGCAATTGGGGGGAATTGCGGGGCTGGATGGACACAGACAGGGTTTTTCGCGCTTGGCAAGAGCGTTTGCGGGGGGCGATGGGGCAATGGCAAAAGACGCAGGGGGATGAAGGCTCATGGTTGCGCGGGGCGGCGTTGGCGGAGGCGGAAGAACAATTGAAGCAACGCCCAGAAGATATCAGCCAAAGTGAACAGGATTTTATCAGGCAGAGTCTCCAAGAGCGAGAACGGATAAAACAAGCCGAAGCAGCCCGCAGGCGGCGCGAAATTAGAACCGCTTGGGGGATTGCGGCGGGTTCCTTGGTAGCGGTGGTGGTTAGTACGGGATTGGGTTTGATGGCTTGGAAACAAACACAACAAGCGGAACTCAATCTGGCAAATGCTCGCGGGTTTTCTTCCTTGTCTTTGTTTGATAGAGGAAAAGAATTAGAGGCTTTTGTTGAAGCGATTAAAGCAGGAAAAACCCTACAAAAGCAGCAGGCATCCGACACGAAGGTGACGAATGCCTTACAGGAACTTCTCAACCGCAAAAGTGAACGCAATCGCTTAGAAGGGCATGGTAGCTATGTCCATAGCGTTAATTTTAGTCCTAACGGCAAGACTTTGGTGAGCGGTAGTGATGACAAAACTATCAAACTCTGGAATGTAGAAACAGGACAAAAACTCCACACCTTCGAGGGGCATGGTGGCCCTGTCTATAGCGTTAATTTTAGTCGTGACGGCAAGACTTTGGTGAGCGGTAGTGATGACAAAACTATCAAACTCTGGAATGTAGAAACAGGCCAAGAAATCCGTACCCTCAAGGGGCATGGTGGCACTGTCTATAGCGTTAATTTTAGTCCTGACGAGGGCAAGACTTTGGTGAGCGGTAGTGATGACAAAACTATCAAACTCTGGAATGTAGAAAAACCCCAAGAAATCCGCACCCTCAAGGGGCATGAAGGCCCTGTCTATAGCGTTAATTTTAGTCGCGACGGCAAGACTTTGGTGAGCGGTAGTGGTGACAAGACTATCAAACTCTGGAATGTAGAAACAGGCCAAGAAATCCGTACCCTCAAGGGGCATGGTGGCCCTGTCTATAGCGTTAATTTTAGTCGCGACGGCAAGACTTTGGTGAGCGGTAGTGGTGACAAGACTATCAAACTCTGGAATGTAGAAAAACCCCAAGAAATCCGCACCCTCAAGGGGCATAATAGCCGTGTCAGAAGCGTTAATTTTAGTCCCAACGGCAAGACTTTGGTGAGCGGTAGTTGGGACAACACCATCAAACTCTGGAATGAGTCAACAGGCCAAGAAATCCTCACCCTCAAGGGGCATGAAGGCCCTGTCTGGAGCGTTAATTTTAGTCCTGACGAGGGCAAGACTTTGGTGAGCGGTAGTGATGACGGGACTATCAAACTCTGGAATGTAGAAATAGTCCAAACCCTCAAGGGGCATGATGACCTTGTCAATAGCGTTGAGTTTAGTCCTTACGAGGGCAAGACTTTGGTGAGCGGTAGTGATGACGGGACTATCAAGCTCTGGGATGTAAAAACAGGCGAAGAAATCCGCACCCTCAAGGGGCATGATTACCCTGTCAGAAGCGTTAATTTTAGTCGCGACGGCAAGACTTTGGTGAGCGGTAGTGATGACAAAACTATCATACTCTGGGATGTAAAAACAGGCAAAAAAATCCACACCCTCAAGGGGCATGGTGGCCTTGTCAGAAGCGTTAATTTTAGTCCCGACGGCAAGACTTTGGTGAGCGGTAGTTGGGACGGGACTATCAAACTCTGGAATGTAGAGACAGGCGAAGAAATCCCCACCCTCAAGCGGCATGATGACCGTGTCAGAAGCGTTAATTTTAGTCCCGACGGCAAGACTTTGGTGAGCGGTAGTAATGACAAAACTATCAAACTCTGGGATGTAAAAACAGGCAAAGAAATCCACACCTTCGAGGGGCATGAGGGTCCTGTCAGAAGCGTTAATTTTAGTCCCAACGGCGAGACTTTGGTGAGCGGTAGTTATGACAAAACTATCAAACTCTGGGATGTAAAAACAGGCAAAGAAATCCACACCTTCGAGGGGCATGAAGGCCCTGTCAGAAGCGTTAATTTTAGTCCTAACGGCAAGACTTTGGTGAGCGGTAGTGATGACAAAACTATCAAACTCTGGAATGTAGAAAAACGCCAAGAAATCCGTACCCTCCATGGGCATAATAGCCGTGTCAGAAGCGTTAATTTTAGTCCCAACGGCAAGACTTTGGTGAGCGGTAGTTGGGACAACACTATCAAACTCTGGAAGGTAGAAACAGACTCGAATTTATTGAATTTAGATGCTTTAATGGGGCGTAGTTGCGATTGGGTGCGGGTTTATTTGCACAATCCTAATTCTGGTGTCAGGGAGGAGGATAGGGGTTTGTGTGATGGCATTGGTACAAAGAATTAATTGTCAGCTAAGTTAGTTCGGACTAAGGAGATTTTGCCATGACTTTCACGAAAGAATAGAGCTAACCAGCTACGGTAAAATTAGGGTTTCGGCTTATCCTCAACTCAGGTTAACTAGGAATAGGCCGATTTATCTTGCTAAGGCTATATTTTGAGCAACTTTTGTCAACTTAGCCACAAACAGAAACATAAATCGTAGGTGCGTTAGCCAAAGCGTAACGCAGCAATTTAATAATCAAGTTGGTGCATGGGGCAGATTATTAATTTGTTTTTTTGTTAGAGATTATCGCCGCAAACACGCACCCTACAAGATCAGGCTTACACAAAAAAACAAGTTTATGTTATTATTAAAATCAATCTCAGTCAATAAAAAATATTTATTATGAATATCAAAGTGGTTGTCTGGCAAGAAGACGATGTTTGGTGTGCAAATGTACCAGCTTTGTCTGGTTGTCATACTTGGGCAGAAAATTATGATGATTTGATGGTCATGGTTAAAGAGGCAATAGAAGGCTGGTTAGAAGTTTCTCATGAAAAAAAATTACTTGATCGAAAAGAGAATCAGCAATTAGTGGAGATTTCTGTATGAAGTCAATCTCAGGTAAAAAATTATGTAAAGTCGTTGAAAGATTTGGCTAGAAATTGGCAAGAATTAAAGGAAGTCATTATATATATACCAAAGAAAATGTTTCTGCAATTATTGTTATACCAACCCATGGAAATCGAGATTTACCGATAGGAACATTAAAAGGTATTCTCAAAGATTCAGGATTAACTGAAGATGATATTTGACAACGTAACGCACCAATTTGATGATAAATTTGGGCGTTACGGCCGATTATTAATTTTAGTTTTTCATCAGAATTAGTAACCGCAAACACGCACCCTACAAGATCGGCGATCGCAGTAGCTTCACAGTTTCAATCAATGTGCATGGTGCGTTCCCCAAAATTGATAGCTGGAGCGATAGGACTGACCTTGGGGAACGCACCCTACGGCTGCCTCTTGCCTCTCCTCATAAGTAGCCTAGGCTCAACGGATTTAGTATGACATCTTCCCAACGCTGATGGCAAACAATACAGCGTGGGAAGTAAATCGCTCCTCACTCCCCTGAAAGGTTAAGGAGAACTTTAATTTTAAGCGATCACCAAGTTATTCGCAGTCTGTAGTAAAGAAACATCTTCAAGGTTCGGTTGAGCAAAAATACTGGCAATCTCTTTAGGAAGAGTTTCAACCGTGAAGACTGAGCCAAGAGATTCGTTTTCCTTCAATTCAGGAAGCTTAACCTGATTTTTCAGCGCGAAATTGAACACTTCGTCTATTGTTTGAAATTGTAGCTGGCTCTCGCTTACAACGTTGGTAGCATCCGATGTGGCGTTTACTACAGTGGCACCAGTTAGTTGACCAGTAGTGGCACCAGTTAGTTTATCAGTCACCAGTGCTGGCTCAATTGCTGTTTCTGGAGCTAAGATACCCTGTGAGGACTTCAAACTGCTTAACGCGGGGGGAACTGGCAAATTTACAGGAGAATTAAACAGGACTCGGGCCAGTAAATCATCTCGGCTGTCTAAACCCTGAAATCTACCAATATTGGCATAGATATCAACACCAAAACCAAATGAGTTAAACAAGTATTGATTGGTGAAGCTTAAAGCCAGTTGATCAGCACCGATAGTAAAGTCGACAATCAAAGCGTAGTCATTGTCCCCGAACGAATCGAGAATTGTACTCTGAGACAAGTAGTAGTCTTTGCTGAAGAAATCTCCAACAATAAAGGAATCCGACCCCGAGCCGCCAACCAATATATCTAACTCGTTTTGACCAGGCTTTAGACTAGTTTCATTAACCCCTCGGATGATATCATTACCCTGCTGTCCGAGGAGAATGTTGTTGCCAGCATTACCTTCAATTGCATCGGAATTTGCTGTCCCTATGACATTGACAAAATTGGCGACCTTAATCGTACCAATTCCTGAAACAGTGAGTGTCTCCTGTGCTAGATCAACATTGAATGAAGTTGTTGTAGTACCAGAAACGCGCCCATCAATAAGATTGCTAAAACCAGTAGCACCAACAATGCGATCAATGCTGGGAGTAAAAATAGTTGGGTTGCCTAGCAGTTGGTCAACACCAGCACTTCCCTTATCAACAATCCCCTGTGCTTTCAGTGTAATTGATTGACCTAATTGGCTGTAATCAACCGTGTCAAAACCAGCAGCACCGCCATCATAAATGTCATGCCCCCGACTGCCAAAAAAGACATTGTTATTTTGATTACCAACAATCTTGTCATTATTGTCAGTACCCCGAACATTATTGAAATTAAAGACTTGGAAATTTAGGGGCGAGGGTGCGCCAGTACCGTTAACTATCAAACTATTCCCGCTTAAGTTCACGTCTAAAGAAGCAGTGCCAGAACCAGAGCCATCAATGGTGTTGACAATACCAACTCCCACATCTCCCACAATCGACTCAATACTGACAAGGAGATCGGAACCACCACTAGCTTTCTGAAGAATTCCCTGTGCCTTCAGCGTAATCGATTCGTTTAAAAAACTATAGTTAACCGTATCAAACTCAGTTCCCCCATCAACAAGGTTACTGCCAGTACGATCTAAAACATAAAAATAGTCATTTCCCTGCTGGCCAAGGGCGGAATCTGTCAGTCCGTCGTTGATCAGGTAAATTGTGTCATTGCCAGCACCAGCCAGAATTACGTCAGCACTGTTTTGGTCGAACAACAAATTATTGAAAGGAGTACCAAAAATAAAAGCCATGATTGCCTCGTTTATCTGTATTGGTTATGGATTTGCCTCGTTTGACCTTCAGTGCTGCTAGAGAAGCACCGACTGAAACCCGCGGCTTGTTAACAATTGCAACATAATATTACGATACGTAAACTTTTGTCAAGCTTTCGTGACGAGAGAGGTCAAGCTTGTTAGTTCAGGTATACTCTTTGTTGGCGAGCGCTACCAATCAGGCGATCACTATCAATCTGGCGCTCACCAGTAACCGTTCGGGGGGGGTGTCATACTAAATCCTGTTATAATAAAATGAGTAAAGACGAGGAAATAAAATGCCCAAGAAAGCTTACTTAGCCGAACATCTAAGTTCAGAGGAACTGTAAAGATAGATACAGAAGCAGTCAAGACTCAGTGGAAACGAGAAGATGGCACTTATTGGGTCAAATATCGTTAGGATGGACAAGCAAAAATGCAGCAGTAGCTGTGGGGTTAGATTATCAATGTAGTTTTAAAATTCTCACGAGATATAATGAATTAGGAGAAGAAGAAGTTAAAAATCTCAAGAAAAAAAGTACGGAACATCAGAGAGGAAGAGAACCTTTATTGAAGGAAGAACAATTTCAAAAATTAAAAGAAGAACTGAAAGAACGTCCTGCGGATGGAGGAATCTGGACAGGCCCGAAGGTAGCCAGATGGATAGAAAAGGAAACGGGGCGAGAAAAAGTTTGGAATCAAAGGGGATGGGATTACTTGAAAAAGTCGAGATATTCTTGTCAAAAACCCAATCCAAAACATAAAAAGGAAGACCCAGTTGAACAAGAAAAATTTAAGCAAAATTTACCAGTAAAAGTCCAAGAATTAAGAGATAAATTTTCCAATTCTCAGATAGAATCTGGTTCTTTGACGAACATCGAGTTGGCTTAAAACCAATCATTAGAAAAGTCTGGGTTCCAATAGGAAAAAGGCCTTCTGCCCTAGTGCATCATCGTTATGAATGGTTATATGTTTACGGATTTGTTGAGCCGAAAACAGGCAAAACACTCTGGTATTTGATCCCAAGAGTTAATCATCAATGGTTAAGTTTAGTCTATCAATCTTTTGGAAAAGATGTCGGGTTATCGGCAGAAAAAATTGTCCTATTAGTACAAGATAATGCTGGGTGACATAGAAGTCAAAAACTTGAAGTTCCCGATGGAATCACGCTCGATTTTCTACTGGCTTATTCGCCAGAACTACAGCCAGCCGAGAGATTGTTGTCTCTAGATAAACCTCTGGTTAATGAGTATTTTGAAACAATTGAAGAAATAGAAGAAATTCTGATAACTCGTTGTCAGTATCTCGAAATAATGACTAATGAAATTAAAAACTTGACTAACTATCATTGGCTAACTTATGACTGATTGTTATCATCTTTTTAAAACAGGATTTAGTATCAGCATACATCTAACTGCTCCATCTTACCTCTCCGTTTATTGCGGTGAGCAGTTACCAATTTTTGTGGTACTGGACTGTTTCAGCTAATTTGGTGTATTAGAAAAATGCTATAAATTCTATAATCTAAGACTTTAAGCCAAAATCTATTGCCCTATTTTAGCTGAAACAGTCCACTAGGTTAAAAACTAACTTTTCCCACGATTTATTCCCATGAAAGAACAAATCAAAGAACGCATCGAACAACTCAAAGCCGAATATGAGTCTGGTCAAAAAATGTTAGCTGATCTAGAAATACAAGAGTCTAATCTAAAAAGTACCATGCTGCGCATCAGTGGTGCGATTCAAGTATTAGAAGAGTTACTCGCTAAAGCTGAGGAAGAAGAAAATCTTGACGACGCTAAAAAAGTAGAAGTTCTCTCTCAATGAAGTAGTTAATATTCCCCAAAACTGCCATGATTCAAAACCTAGTTTTGAGAATAATCAGCCTGCTAGTTGAGACCTTAGCAAGCGTAATTACTGATGCGGCTCAACACATTAAAGCCGGACTGGTTGACTCAAGTAATAGCAGCAATCTCCCGATTATTGTGCTAACTCCGGGTTGCTTTACCATCAGCCAACAACCTGGAGAAAACACCTCTAATCAACCGCGTCCAGAAGAGTTTCGGGAAAAACTGGCTGTCATCCAAGGAAAACCTTTCGGACCATATATCTTAGCCAAAACCCCGCTACAAGGAACGGTTCAGTGTCAAGTTTTCTTTGCTGAAGGTACCTTAACAGAAAAGCAAATTTGGCTTCAGGAAAAACAAGACTTTACCATCAATTATAAAACGCAAGAGTGTAACTTTACCTATGATATATCAAAAGCAAAAAGTATCCTGTTTATCTACTCGTTTGTCGGGATTTTTAGCTTAAGAAACTTTGAACAAGAACTTTTCATAGAGGTACAAGATGCAAGTATTAATAAACTGGAAAAATTTAACGGCTCTCATTGCTGGCTCTATCCTAAACTACCACGACCAATTAATTGAAGCCTATAATCAAGACACTACCTATAAAACAGAATATAATGCAGCTTAAATACGCGGGCAGCTGAAAAGAGTCTTAGCTATAGCAGTTATCTTAATGGTGAGGTACGAAGTTGCTGCCAGCAAGGGAATCTTTAAGAAATTACCCAAAATCCCTGAGTATAGATATTGACGGCGCTAGACTCCCAACGTATAGATAAATACTGTTTCTGGAAGCCCATGACTGTGAGCTACGAAAAAATTACCCCACCGACAACAGGCTCGACAATTACTTTTTCTGAGGGAAAACCTCTAGTTCCCGACGATCCGATCATTCCCTTCATTCGCGGTGATGGTACGGGGGTCGATATCTGGCCTGCAACCGAAAAAGTTATCGATGCAGCGATCGCCACAGCCTACGGTGGTCAAAGGAAAATCCATTGGTTTAAAGTCTATGCTGGCGATGAAGCTTGCGAAATCTACGGGACCTATCAATATCTACCCCAAGATACCTTGACAGCGATTAAAGAATATGGTATTGCCATCAAAGGTCCCTTGACCACTCCCATCGGTGGCGGCATTCGTTCCCTGAATGTGGCTCTGCGGCAGATTTTTGACCTTTATGCCTGTGTTCGTCCCTGTCGTTACTATGCGGGAACCCCTTCCCCCCATAAAACCCCGGAAAAACTCGATGTCATCGTCTATCGGGAAAATACCGAGGATATCTATCTGGGTATCGAATGGAAACAAGGCACGGAAATCGCCGATAAACTGATTAATTATCTCAACACCGAACTAATTCCCGCCACTCCCGAACACGGTAAAAAACAAATTCCCCTCGATGCGGGTATCGGAATCAAACCAATTAGTAAGACAGGTTCCCAAAGATTAGTCCGCCGGGCGATCGAACGAGCGCTGACTTTACCGAAACCGAAAAATCAAGTTACGCTTGTCCACAAGGGTAACATTATGAAATATACCGAAGGAGCGTTCCGGGATTGGGGTTATGAATTAGCTAAAAGTGAATTCCGGGATGTGTGCGTTACCGAGATGGAATCATGGATCCTGAGCAATAAGGAGAAAAACCCAGATTTGAGCATCGAAGATAACGCCCGTATGGTGGAACCGGGTTATGATGCCCTCACGGACGAGAAAAAAGCCAAAATCTGTCAAGAAGTTACCAGTGTTCTCGATGCTATCTGGGAAACCCACGGCCATGGCCAGTGGAAAGATAAAATTATGGTTAACGATCGCATTGCCGATAGTATCTTCCAACAGATCCAAACCCGTCCCGATGAATACTCGATCCTCGCTACCATGAACCTGAATGGCGATTATCTCTCCGATGCGGCAGCGGCGATCGTGGGTGGTTTAGGGATGGGACCCGGGGCGAATATTGGCGATACTTGCGCTATTTTTGAGGCAACCCACGGCACAGCCCCTAAACACGCCGGTTTAGACCGAATTAACCCCGGTTCGGTGATTCTTTCTGGGGTGATGATGTTGGAATACATGGGATGGCAAGAAGCGGCCGATTTGATCAAAAAAGGCATCGCGGCGGCGATCGCTAATCGACAAGTTACCTACGATTTAGCGCGTCTGATGGAACCTCCCGTTAATCCTCCCCTGAAATGTTCCGAATTTGCCGATGCGATTATCTCCCATTTTGCGGATTAATTTTCTGGTTAGGGTAGCCTGAAAACTGCCCTATTTTTCGGAAAATCCCCAAAATAAACCCCGTTTTGCCGTCGAGGTTTTGCTAATGGTTACTTAGGGGCTGCTGAATACAGGTGAAAGCCTTACTAGAAAACGGTTTGGGGACTTTTTTTTCAAGAAAAGTACCGGAAACAAACGTTGAGAAATCGATCCGAGGGACTCATACTAAATCCGGTTATTAAAAACTGATTATTTATTCCCCTTTGCATGAGTGCCTCTCCTCATAACTATCCTGTACTCAACGGATTTAGTATCAAAACCAGGCTCTTCTGGCTTCTGTGTGGAAACGAGGTCTATACTGATAGTTTCTTCGGCGAAATAGTCCTAAAAGTCTTGCTCCATAAGCACTTCAGGATTCCATAAGCAAAAATTATCACACAAAGTCGAGAAGAGCCAAAACCCTGGCACTTTCCTGCGCAATCGCCAGATAAAATTCAGAAACTAAGCGACGAAACTACCATTTTGCCAGTTCTGTGGGTTATAGATCCGCTCTGGGGACTTATTCAGCAAGCCCTACATAGTTTAATATTTCTTAGCGTTTTTCTCAATCCAAACCTTTGGGGGGTTCTACCGCGCTATCAAACTCCAACGATAAAATCACCAGCAGTTAAAGCTAATTGTGGGGAGAGGGTAGCTAACTGAATCGCCATAGCTGTAGTGGCACTACCATCGGCATCGAAGAATAAAGCTCCATTGGTGGAATTATAGATAAAACGATGGTCAGCAGTCGTTGCTGTGGTGGCTCCGGCGCCGATGCGGAATTGACTAGAATCGATAGCTGTTCCCACCGTCAATCCACCCCCAAATTGAGACGCAGAAACCACCAGGGTATCATCGATGACTCTGAAATCGGTAATTGAGTCAATCCCACCACCCGGTGCATTTAAGACAAATTGTTCAAGTCCTGAACCCCCGGTGAGAACATCATTACCATTGCCGCCAACTAGAGTATCATTGCCACTACCGCCTAGCAGGGTATCGTTTCCGTCTAGTCCGGTAAGGGTGTTAGCGGCGTTATTTCCTGTTAGTAGGTTATTGCTGTTATTGCCTGTCCCATCAATAGCTACAGTTCCCGTTAAAGTCAGATTTTCAAAATTAGCGGTGAGAGTATAGGAAGCAAATCCAACTTTGACCGTATCAGTTCCTGCGTTAGCATTTTCTGTGATTGTATCCCCTGCATCAATGGTATAAGCGTCATCACCAGCGCCTCCTTCGAGGGTGTCATTACCGGCTTTTCCATCAAGAGAGTCATTCCCTTCTAACCCAAGAAGAAGATTATTGCCACTATTGCCGTTAAGACTGTTGTTTAGGGTGTTCCCAGTACCGTTAATAGCAGCATTGCCACTGAGGTTGAGGTTTTCTAGGTTGTCTCCCAAAGTATAGGTAAAACTAGCTGTGACAGTATCAGTTCCTTCGTTAAGATTTTCTATCAGGGTATCTCCCCCATCAATGGTGTAGTTATCATTGCCGCTGCCACCCACGAGAGTATCATTACCTAATCCCCCATTGAGGTTATCGTTACCTGCTAATCCTTCCAGTCGGTTATTGCCGTTATTTCCTGTCAGGCCATTGTTACTGTTATTACCGGTGCCGTCAATATTTCCTGTAGCGAGTAAGGTTAAATTTTCTAGGTTATTAGCGAGAATGTAGCTGAAACCCGCTTTTACGGCATCGGTTCCTTCGTTGGCATTTTCAACAATCGTATCACCGGCATCGATGGTATAAGTATCATTGCCAGCACCACCAACGAGAGTATCGTTACCTGCTTTACCATCGAGATTATCGTTACCTGCTAATCCTTGCAGTAGGTTATTACCGTCATTACCAATTAGGGTGTTATTGAAACCATTTCCCGTGGCATTGAGGTTATCTGTTCCTAACAGGGTGATATTTTCTAGATTGGTTGCTGTTAAGTCGAAATTAATCGAAGTTTGAACGGTATCGGTTCCCTCGTTGGCATTCTCGACAATGACATCGTTAAGGTCATCGATGATATAGGTATCGTTGCCTGCATTTCCAATCAAGCTATCAACACCCGCACCGCCATTGAGGGTATCATTGCCGGCATTACCGATAATTGTGTCGTTACCTGCTAGTCCGCCGAGGCTATCATTGCCACTACCGCCGATGAGTTCGTTGTTGTTGGGATCTCCGTCATCATTGCTAATTGTGCCTGTCACGGTTGCGGTTGTGCCAATCGTATAACTTGTGCCACTGGTGAGGGTAATGCCAATGGTTTCATGGGGTTCAACGATATTATCGGCGGTGGGATTGAGGGTCAGGGTAGCTGTGGATGAGCCGGCTAGAAATGTAATCGAACCTGCTGTTGCACTAAAACTATTACCCCCGCTACGGGTGTAGTCATTGCTGAAAGTAGCCGTTCCACTGACGTTGAAGTTAACGGTTAAAGAATTAGTTTTGTCTCCAGTGCGAGTGAAGGTATAGATAAGGTTCGGTGAACCGTTTTCATTGACATTACTGGGATTAACCGCTAGACTGACTTGCGGCAATTCTATAGCGGCAGCAATGAAGACAAAAGCGGCCGAGTTCAGTTCTAAACCAGTAAGATTGGCGAAAATAGCGATAAGTTCATCTGGTTCACCCACCGGCTGGTCTAAGTAGAGATGGGTATCGTTATTGACGGTTTCTAGACGATAATAACTCTTGTCGCCGTGCAGTTGTACGACATCATCTTCGATCGAGCTAAAGTCTTGAATTAGGGCGTAGTCTGTGGCACCATTACTGCTATGATTGCGATCATCGTAACTCCACCAACTTTCATCACCTAGTATAAAGCGATCGCTGCCTGTTCCTCCCGTCATTGTATCAATTTCATTAAGACCCGGGGTGAGGCTATGGCTATCAACTCCTAAAAGAGTGTCATTACCTGCTTGTCCATCGAGGCTATCACTGCCGGTTGTTCCTGCCAAAAAATCTTGATTACTGCCGGTGATTAAGGTTAATCTATCAATGCGAGCATAGCCGACTTGGTTATCAGTGGTGTTGATACTTCCTGAACCATTGCTATAGATTGAGGAGACTGGAGTTGTTAGGCTAGAATAGTCTACAATCAGGTGGTCGATGCCTTCCCCCCCATCTACCGTATCTATTCCTAAACCAGTGTAGATGACATCGTTGCCTGTACCACCTAAAAGGTTATCATTACCGCCGCGTCCTTCGAGGGTGTCGTTACCATCTTGTCCATTGAGGGAATCATTACCATCGTCACCGATGAGGTAGTCGTTACCACCACTTCCGGGTACAATTACGCTTTCTATGCCGGTGATAGTTGCGGGGAAAATGATATTTCCAGAATAACCCGGTGCTATGTCAATGCGATCGTTACCGCCACCGCCGTCAATGATACCAGTATAGGGGCCATAGAAGATAAAGATATCATCCCCATCGCCACCAATAACTGTGCCTGTACCACTCAGGTTAAAGGTATCATCTCCCACACCACCATTGAGGGTGTCATCTCCTGCCCCACCATAGAGGGTATCATTACCTGCGCCGCCATCGAGACTATCATCGCCGTCACCACCAATGAGGTAATCTGCACCACCGTTGCCAAAGATGGTATCGTTGCCAGAGGTTCCGTAAATAGTATCATTGCCACTGCCACCCTGAACGTTCATTGCTTCGATGTTGGTGTAGCTGACGCTGTTATTAGTGGTGGTGATTGTGCCACTTGTACCCGTATTGGTAGAGGTAATATTGCTGGTTAGGGTAGAGTAGTCGAGGAGTAGTAAGTCACTTCCATCGTTACCATTTACGGTGTCGATTCCCAAACCGGGGTTAAGGGTATCATTCCCGATTCCACCCAAGAGATTATCGTTTGCTGCTAGTCCAAAAATCTGGTCATTTCCGCCTAATCCGTCAATGGTATCATTTCCTGGTGTTCCGTAAAGGGTGTCATCTCCTTCGGTAATGGCAGATGTTCCATTGAGAACTTCAATAATTCCCCGATGGAGTCCACCATAACCACTATTAGGTATATCATTCCAACGTCCTGAACTACCCCAATTAAAATGAACATAATCTTCATTTCCATAATTATTGGGTTCACCACTATTCCAATTGGTATAGGTAACAGGTTCACCATTAATCCATTTAAACACACCTTCTTGTGCAACATCATTTAAACCAATCCAAAAGAGTTCTGATCCTCCAAAAGCATTAACTAAAAATTGATTTTCTGCTGCATCATTAATGGTAACTAAATTACCTCCCACTGCTTGCGCTTGTGCTTGTGCATCAGTCCAAGTTGTTGCCGTAGTTAGATAATAAGTGATAGGAGTATCAACAATGGTTAAAATGGCTGTTTTTTGCGTTCCTAATGTTGCGCCATTAGTAGGATTACCGAGGGTTAAATTTACGGTTTCGTTACCTTCATAACCAGTATCTTTGACAATGGGTATAGTGATAGTTTTCTCGGTTTCACCGTCAGCAAATGTTACTGTAATCGGTGTATTATTGTAGTCTAATGGTGAGGTTGCCGTACCATTACTAGGAGTAACAGTAACGCTGACTTGTCCCTGAGTATTAATGCTACGAGTTAGGGTAATTTCGGTGATAGGTGTTCCGTCTTCTTTGACTGTATAAGTAGCTTGACTGAAAGCGATTACACCAGAATCAGCCACATCAATTAGGTTAATATCAAAAGATTGATCGTAGGTTAATCCGCCTTGATCTTGCGTCCGAATAGTGATAGTATGCTTTTGATTAGTTTCGTAATCTAATTTACTGCCATCCGCGACAATTAATTGATTACCATTAATGGCAAAACGTCCCCCTGCATTATCAACTAAGCTGTAAGTAAAGGTATTATTGGGATCGGGATCAGTGGTGGTTAATGTGCCGATAACTGTTCCGTTGGGACTATTTTCATCAATGGTATTCTTGCTTATTTGGATATTTGTTGGTGATTCATTAACATTATTAATAGTAATGTTAAAAGTAGAAATAGGTGGGTCGCTGGTATTAAATTTTTGTACATAGATACCGTTTTCACTACCATCTTGATTTTCTGATGTCCAAGTAATGATAACAGAACTTCCATCTGCTAAGGTTGTTATGGCAGGAAACCATTGATTATTAGCTGTGTATTGATTAATGGCAAATTCATTACCAATCTTATTACAATTAGCGTCAAATTGCTGTCCATAAATACCATAACCACTACCATCTTGATTTTGGGATTGCCAAACAACAACAAATCCACCATTACCTAAAGCAGTTACAGATTGATAAAATTGATTTCCAGTAGTATAAGTATTAATTAGAAATTCACTGCCTATTTTATTACCAGTGGAGTCAAATTTTTGTCCATGAACACCATAACCACTACCATCAATACCATTTCCATTCCAGTTTCCAGATTCGTAAGTAACAACAAATCCACCATCAGTTAATACAGCTATTTTCGGGCCAGAACAATCATAATAAGGACTAGAATGAATTTGAAACTGATTGCCTAGCTTATTACCATTGTTGTCATAACGCTGTCCATAAAGACCCCAATGACCATTATTTTGAGGATAGGATTGCCAAGCAACGATTAAATCACCATTATTTAGGGTTATTGCGGCCGCTTGTATTTGGATTCCAGAAGTATAAGTATTAATTGGGAAATTAGTACCTACTTTATTGCCATTAGCACCATAGCGTTGTCCATAAATATTACCATCAACATCTCCTGATTCAGATGCCCAAGTGACAAAGAAACCACCATCATTAAGAGTTGTTACTGAAGGATAAGGTTCCCACCATTGGGTATCTTGAGTATAGGTACTAATTTGAAATTCACTGCCTACTTTATTGCCATTAGTATCATAGCGTTGTCCATAAATAGGATTACCACTTCCATCTTGTAATTTAGATGCCCAAACCACAACAAAACCGCCACTATTTAAAGCTGTAATTGAGGGGTTATATTGAGCATTTTGAGTGTAGGTATTAATTTGAAATTCACTGCCTATTTTATTACTATTAATGTCGTAACGTTGCCCATAGATTCCCCAATCACTGCCATCTTGTCCTTGGGATGACCAAACAATTACAAAGCCACCATCTTTTAAAGCTGTTGTTGATGATTGATGGTAGTTATCATTAAATCCTTGATTATTAGTTGTATAGGTATTAACCTGAAATTCATTTTTGACATCGGCAAGGGTAAATTTAAAGTTATCAGATGTGGTTTCACTACCGTTATGTTGATAGGTTAAAAGACCATTATCTATATCAGCTTGGCTGAAAGTATCACCTAGTTTTAAAGTTGTACTGGTGGGTACAATTCCAGTAGTCCAAGTTGCACCATAAATTGTGCCATTATTATGATTATTAGTTAAGTCTGTAACCGTATTTCCTGAACCTTCATTAAAGTTCCAATAACCGACTAATCCAGTTTCATTACCTGTTAATTGACGATTGATGTCAGCTTGAATTTCAGCTTGAGTTCTGGCTTTATTCCAGATTCTAACTTCATCAATTAAGCCATTAAAATAATTTGTATATCCTGTCCCTATATAGATAGGATTATTACTCGGTGTTGCTGAATTAAATATGGTGTATGTCTCATTAACTTTTACTCCATTTATATACCAACTAAGTTTTTGATTGCTAAAATCTCTTACAACTGCAAGATGAGACCACTGATTAATATTTAGACTTTGATTAGTATTAAATGCTTGATAATTTATTCCACTACTACCCCAGTCTCTACCAGTGACTCCATAATAGTAATGAACAGTTCCGTCAGCAGCCCAACTCACGTTTCCTTCAAGAGTAAGAGTTCCTTCGCCTCCCCAAGCTTTGTTAAAAGGATTTTGTCTGTAATTAAAATGATTTGGCTTAATCCATAGTTCAATTGTTTGATTTTCAGTAATTTGTAACGCATTAGGATTTCCTAAAGCGATATAGTCATTACTTCCATCAAATGATAATGCTTTACCAGTGGGATTATTGAGAATTAACTGACCGTTATCAGGTAAATCAGTTAAGGTATAGATAATCTCTGTGGGTAACTTATTAGTTTCAACAGCTTTAAGAACAGCATTATTAATCAGTTTTGTTTGTCCTTCATCAAGGATGATTACTTGATTAACTTCGTTGTCAACTATCGTTAAAGTTGCTTTGTCTTGTGTGCCTATTGTTGCGGCACCTGTGGCATTTGTTAGGGTTAAATTAAGGGTTTTATTACTTTCAAATTGGAGATCATCTACAATGGGAATATTAATGGTTTTAGAGGTTTCCCCATTATTAAAGGTGACAGGGATAGAATTATTAGGATAATCATGAGGACGTTTAGCTGTTCCATCACTTAAAGCTATCGTCGCGCCAACTTGTCCATTACTTCCACCTGTACGATCAATGATGACAACATTAACAGGTGTTCCGTCTTCATTAACCGTAAATTGAGCATTACTAAATGCTAAAGTTCCAGGTTTTGGTATATCATCATCAATAATAGCGATTGTGACCGCATTTGAACTATGGGGAATACTTACATAGTCATCAGTCCCATCGAATAAGAGAGAATAATCGTTACTCATAATCTACCCCTTCTCTTAGCTGTGATTCCAAGCAAAACCGAGCGGAGATTAGTCGGAAACTAACCTACAAAAATCACCCACACTTTTACCAGATAATTGTGACTAGAACTGTTATAAAAATGTCGAGCTTGACTACATATACCCAGTCAACGAATCGCAAATTAACTTTTTAGCTGTCCTAACACTATTATAGAAATCCTAGGGACAAAAGTTCAGTATAAATACTCAATCGCAACAAAAAGAAATAAACAATATTTTGATTGTTTATTGGCTCTTCTAGGTTCTGTGTGAGCATGGTATAATAGTAACACAGAACAGGAGGTGGGTTATGTGGATAAATTTTGATCAACTCCTCGATTTACCAAATGTAACAGTGGTCAATTATCAAAAAATTGATGAGACAATT
>NZ_JADBUB010000201.1:0-8744 GCF_020245865.1 Microcystis sp. M169S2 | reverse complement strand
GGGGTGATGGGGAAGTGGGGTGATGGGGAAGTGGGGTGATGGGGAAGTGGGGTGATGGGGAAGTGGGGTGTGGGGTGTGGGGTGATGGGGAAGTGGGGTGATGGGGAAGTGGGGTGATGGGGAAGTGGGGTGTGGGGTGTGGGGTGGTCACTGCGTGCGCGTTGCGGGGGGAAGTGGGGAGAATAAATAAAAATAATCTCCTGACTCCTGACTCCTGACTCCTGAATCCTCACTCCCAACTCCTGAATACTGAATCCTCACTCCCAACTCCTGAATACTGAATCCTCACTCCCAACTCCTGAATACTGAATACTGACTCCTATCTCCCGACTCCTGACTCCTGAATACTGAATACTGACTCCTGAATACTGACTCCTTGACTCTTGCCTTCAGAAGCTGATCACTGAAATCCCCCGATTTCTCCTGTAAGATACTTTTTAGAGACGAGGAGTAATTATTTATGGAAGCTGGCGGTTCACAACGAGGGATTTCCCCAACTCTGCGGCAAAGTGGTATCGGTTTAATGTTACTGGCATCGGGGGGAATATTAATCTGGTTTGTCGCCTGGTTAAGTAATTTTAGCTTCGGGGGGCGCAGTTATCGAGCCAGCTTCCTTTTTCCTAATGTGGGTGGCATGATGGTGGGAACCCGCGTCGGTTATCGGGGAGTGAGAATCGGACAAGTGACGGCAATTACCCCAGAACCGGAGGGAGTCGCCGTAGAAGTGGAGATTTCGCCAGCAGATCGCCTAATTCCCAGTAATTCCCTCATCGAAGCCATTCAATCCGGTTTAGTGGGTGAAACCACGATCGATATTACTCCCCTGCAAGCTTTACCCGTCGGTGGTGTTAAAGAACCCCCTTTGAGTCCTAACTGTAATGGGGAGGTGATTATCTGTAACGGTTCCCGTTTACAAGGGCAATCGGCGCTAAATGTCAATACCTTGATCAGATCTTTACTGAGAATTTCTAATCTAGTTAGCGATCCCGATATGGTGGCTGGATTTCGTTCTTTTACCCAACGCGCTGCTAATGCCTTGGGGGGACTCGATCGCTTTAGTGGTGAGGCAACCACGGCTTTAAGCGAGGTACGTCGCAGCGGTACTCTAGGTAAAGTTAATTCGGGGATGAGATCCCTGGAATCCTTACCGCAAGTATCCGGTTCCCTCGATCGCCTTTCTAGTGATCTTTCTGGTGTCGGGGGATTGAGTCAGGAAGCGACTACTTTACTGAGAAGTTTACAGGGAAGTGGCGGCCTGAGAAATTTAGACGCTACTCTAGTAGAGGCCCGAAAAACGCTGCTTTTGGTGGGACAAACTACAGAAGAACTGCGGGTTTTTTTGGCAGCTAATCAAAATCGTTTAATTGCTACTCTCGATAGTATCAAAACTACTAGCGATCGCCTACAAACTACTCTCGCTGCTTTGGATCCGATTCTGACGGAAGTGCAGAAAAGCCAAATTATCGAGAATTTAAACACTATTTCGGCAAATGCTGTTAAATTAAGCGAAAATTTGGGCAACTTTACCGCTTATCTCTCCGATCCTGCCACTGTTGTCACCCTACAGCAACTCCTCGACTCCTCTCGCGCCGCTTTTGCCAATCTTCAGAAAATCACCTCGGATGTGGATGAAATTACCGGTAATCCGCAACTGCGACAGGAAATTATCCGTTTAATTCAGGGTTTAAGTCGTTTGGTTTCTTCTAGCGAACAATTACAGCAGGAATTCGCCCAAGGTCAAGCAATGACAAGAATGGCCGCCCAAATTGCGACAATAGCCCCAAATCCCGCCCCTAATACCCCAGAAAAAGACCCTAAGAAACCCAGAAAAAGCCCCGAAATAAATGATTAAATGTGTTTGAAAAATCACCTTAGTTCCTCATAAAGGAATCCAATCTAAGCGATCAATCCATTCTTCAGCTTCTGTTAATTCCCAGATTAAAATCATTGATTCAGCCCATTGACTAATTGTACCGCTAGGGCGTAACCAAATAATTCCCCAAGTGTGACCTCCCGTGTTCCAATGATCTTTTAAATGATTGGGCATGGTACTTCTATTGTCAGTGATTAACAGTCTCTGGGATAATTCTAAATATTGCAATAAATTAGGATCAAGTGTCCCTAAAAGAGGTGCATCCGCATCACCAACTCGCAAAATATCTATAGTAGAATTGATACGTTGAACCGCTATTTTTAGCTTAGGAGATAAATTTTCATCCAGCAAAAACCGAATTTTCATGCTTTTTGTAAATACTCCTGCTCCTTTTTAATTTTTGCTTTTCTTAAACGATCAATTAAAGGAGATGATGTTTCTAGCCACTGTTGATAATGTTGTTCCCGTTGTCTTTCTAGCTTGACAAGATAGAGATCGATTTGTGCTTGATTGTGATAATAATAGGTCAAAGTGGCATAAATTTTTTCTAAATTTAGAGTTGGTAATTCTTGGAGAATTTCTTGAGGACTATAACCTTGTCGATAGTATTTCAGTACGTCCTCAATGCCAATACGATGTCCTTTTAATTGAATATTATCTACTGCTACAAATTCAAAATAATCTTCTAACTGCATAGGTTGTTACCTCCTAAAACATCAATACTATCCTAGCATATTATTAAAAATGTGCCGCAAAATTCAAATTATTCACCGATTTTAAGCCTATCTGAATATTCAATTTAACCCACCTAGTTTAGATGGGTTAAAAAGATAAAAATAGATTAAGATTGACGTTTTAAAGCAGAACCAATTCCTAATACTCCTAAACTCAATAATCCTAGCACTGATGAAGGTTCGGGGATAGGAGTAGGAGTAGGAGGAGGGGAAAGAGCTATCACCGAGACATTATCCAACGCAGGACCAGCAAAGCTATTAGTTAAAAAGCTATTAGTTAAATCGATAAACTCAAGGGTAGTGGTTGTACTGTTAGCGGTAAAATCCCAAGAATTTGATACCCATCCCATGTTTGAACGGCTTTTTCCTGTTGTGTCAAAAGAAAAGTCAGCAGAACTTCCTCCTGCACTCACTCTCATCTCTTTAATAATAGGACTTGCGTTGGGATTACCCGCCAGATCAAAAGTCACCCGATAAGTCCCACCGACAGTTGTGTTAAAGGTTTGCTTAATTCCACCAGGACTCGCTCCTGCACCTAGGTGCAGACTTATAGAACCATTAGAAGCTTTCCATAACCTATTGATATAATGGATTAATCCTTGGCTAACCGTCCATCCTGTAATTACCGTGGAACCAGCATTAATTGTTTGCAAAAGATCAGAGGCTACACCGTTCTCAAAACTGCCATTTTGAATCAAATTTGCTGCCTGTACAGGGGTGATGATCAAAGCACTCACCGCCAAGACAGAGGAAGCAATTGAGAGTTTTAATAAGCTATGTTTATCCCCCCCCGAAAATCAATTAGTTTTTCTAATCTTTGAGTCATGACTAAAAACTCTACTTTTACAAGAACGGCTTCATCATAGCAGAGAAAAGCTTATAAAATAAATGAAAAAATGATTAACTTTTTGGCTCTTCTCGACTTTGTGTGACAATTTTTGCTTATATAGTAGCGATCGATCTTTGTGTCCTTTGTGTCTCTGTGGTTCGTTCCACTCACTCGCCCGCAAGAATGTATCTTAGAATACATTTTACCCAATAAACCTGGGATATCCGAGAGACTTGTGGCCAGATATAATTAAGGGGTATTTGGGGAAGAAATTGGATTATGGAAGAACTTTTAGAATTAAAAGCTTTGCTCTTAAAAGGTGATATTAAAGGTTCACTGGCGATTCTAGAAAACCTTGAAGATATGAGCAAAAACGGGATTATTAGCACCATTCGTAGTTATGCTGTTATCTTATTACTTCATTTAATTAAACAACAGGCAGAAAACCGAACCACCCGTTCTTGGGATGTCTCCATTCGCAATAGTGTTAGAGAAATTCAACGCCAAAATAAACGCCGAAAAGCGGCAGGATATTATTTAAGTGATGAAGAATTAACAGACACTTTAAACGATGCTTATCTTAATGCTTTGGATGCCGCTTCTCTAGAAGTCGAAGCAGCTTGTTATCAATCGGAGCAAATAGAAGCTATAATTGACAAAAATAAACTGATTAGTGATGCTTTTCTTATGATCAAAAACGTCTCTCCTTAGAAAGATTATGACAGACTCAATCTCTCAAGAACAAGCTCAAGAAATGTTACGTTGGTTAAACAAAAATCGTGACACCGTGCTTGATTTGTATAAAAATCAATACATTGCCTATAATGAAAAAGGGGTGATTGCTCACGGTGAAAATTTACAGAATGTTCTGGAACAAGCCAAGACAACCAATCAAGAATTTGTCATTTATCTTGTTCCTCGTTGTCGTTATTCTATTCAAATCTTACCAGTTCAAGTTTAAAGTAGTTTAAGATGATTTTGACAACGGCAAAATTCTATGAAAATAACCCTTTATCAACCGACGTTATCGTTATTATTGCTGCTGTTGCTATCTGGTGGTTGTGCAGTCAATCAGGAAAAAGAGAAAACCACCACTCCGCAAGCGTCTCCCCTAGCAGAAATCGTTCCTTGGCAGATGGTCGAACGGGTTACTATTTTAAAAGCCGATCAGGATCCCATCTATGCTTTGGCCATTAGTCCCGATAACTCCCTGCTGCTGAGTGGTAGTTTTGACGGCACTGTTAGGGAATGGGACCTAAAAACCCAAAAACCTCTCAGGACTTGGCAACTAGGTGATACCGTTAACGCTATCCAATTTAGTCCCGATGGTAAGACTTTCGTAACTGCCGACGCGGGGGGAAAAGTGCAACGCTGGAATACGCGCACGGGAAAATTAGAAATGACCTATCCCGGCCATGCTTTTCTCGTTACCGATGCCGCTATTTCTCCCGATGGCAAAATTTTGGCTACGGGTAGCTGGGATCGTACAGTTAAACTCTGGGATTTTCAGACGGGTACACTGTTAAAAACCCTGCGCGGCCATAATCATCCGATTCAGTCGATCGCATTTAGTCCCGATGGTAAAGGAATTGTGAGCGCCGATTACGATGGCTTCGTTAAACTGTGGAAAGTGAGTACTGGTCGCTTTATTCGTGCCTATGCGGGTAATTTATTTCCCGTTTATCGGGTGCTTTTTTCCAAGGATGGTAATACCGCCGGTACTGCTAGTCAAGACGGTTCGATCCGCAGTTGGCAAGTGAAAAGCGGCATCGGCACCACTACTATTCTCGCCCATAACGACGCTGTAACTGATATGGCCCTGCTCGATGGGGGCAAAGTTTTGGCCAGCACTTCCGGGGATGGAACCGTCAAATTTTGGGATGTTAATACCCGTCGGCGCTTGAATACCCTGAAGGGAAACGTCATCTTAAGAATGGTTGCCAGTCAAGATGGTCGTTGGTTAGTCACTGGAGATCGGGACGGTGCGATCGCAATCTGGCGGGGAATCTAATTAACTATAATTAAGACTAGAGTGTTTTCTAGGGTGAAATATAGCTATGGCAGCAGTGATTTTAAACTTAGATACAGTCAATCTCAGCGATGAGCAGTTTTACCGTCTCTGTCAAGTTAACCCAGATTGGCAACTGGAAAGAAACGCCCAAGGAGAATTAATTGTGATGCCACCTGTTGGGGGAATTAGCGGCAACCGAGAGGCCGATTTTATTAGTTTACTTTGGTTGTGGAATCATCAAACCCAATTGGGTAAAGTCTTTAGTTCGGCGACGATTTTTCGTTTGCCGAAAGGCGGATATCGCGCTCCTGATGCCGCTTGGGTGAGTTTAACTCGTTGGCAAGCTCTAAGTCGAGAAGAACAGGAGAAATTTCCGCCTATTTGTCCCGATTTCGTTATTGAACTGCGCTCCCGTAGCGATTCCCTCCCAGAAATTCAAGCTAAAATGCGGGAATATCTCCACAGTGGTTTGCGATTAGGTTGGCTAGTTAATCCTCAACAACAACAGGTGGAAATTTATCGTCCTCAGCAACCCTTAGAAATTATGGAACTACCCGCTAATTTAAGCGGAGAGGATGTCTTACCAGGCTTTAGTTTATTTATCTCCATTTTTGAGTAAAATATAGTCAAGACCGATGTATGATTCCACTTGTAAATTTATCGCCCTGGAATATTCGAGAGATTTAGCCACTTGGTTATTAGGTAAACCTTTAGATTTAACCGAAATTAAACCCTCAGAGTTGTCATTGGAGCCGATAAGAGCCGATAGTTTAATCTTTTTAGAGTCAGAAGAATTAATCTTACATATTGAGTTCCAAACCGACCCTAAAGAGGATATTCCCTATAGAATGCTCGATTATGCCACAAGACTCTATCGACGCTATCAAGGCAAACCTATCCATCAGGTAGTGATTTATCTAAGGAGGAGTACCTTACCCCTAGTCAGACAGAATGACTATCAACAGGGAAAAACTTATCATCAATTTGAGGTGATTAGACTATGGGAACAACCCTATCAACCCTTATTGCAAGCACCAGGACTATTGCCCTTTGCTATACTAGCTCAAGCTGAGGAGCAAGAGAATTTACTGCGGCAAATCGCCCAAAAAATCGAACAAATCAGCGACAGTCGAGAACAAAGCAATCTGGCTGCCTCCACCGCAATTCTCGCTGGATTAGTATTAAACAAAGACATCATTCAACAATTGTTGAGGAAAGACATTATGAAAGAATCTGTCATCTATCAGGAAATCAAAGAGGAAGGAAGACAAGAAGGAGAGGCTAACCTGGTTTTACGTCTATTAAATCGGCGTATAGGTGGCATTTCTGCCGAATTATCTGCCAATATCCAAAGTCTTTCTCTAGAAAATTTAGAAAACTTAGGAGAAGCTTTATTAGATTTTCAGTCAGTAGAGGACTTAGAACAATGGCTAGAAAATGAGCGTTTTTAACTAATTTACTGCGGTTATTTTTATTCTATTAATTCCCTCTATTATCATTATGTCAGATCATCAAGCTAGTTATGCCGTCAATGCAATGTTAGGTCGATTGTATTTGAAAAATAAGGCGTTTCAGTCCCTAAGTTTTGAAGAACAACAGTCGATAGTTTTGGACATAATTAAAGAATCATTCCTTTGCGATGTCAATATCGGCGAAATTCTCAGTAATGAGTGTTTTTCTGATTTTGACGATGTTGAAGAACAGAGAACAATAGCAACGATATTTCAAATTTGTTCCTGCTGTCGTCAAGCATCAGCTAACGTACAAGACTATGGAGATGATTTTAGCAAAGCAGGAATTTGTTCCGCTTGTCTTGCTAAATATTTCCCCGATGGATATTAGAGATAATTTAATCTCAACCTAGGGATAATCAATATTCAACAATTGTTGAGGAAGGATATTATGAAAGAATCTGTCATCTATCAGGAAATCAAAGGGGAAGGAAGACAAGAAGAAGCCATCAATTTGCTTCTACGTCAATTAAATCGGCGTATAGGTGGCATTTCTGCCGAATTATCTGCCAATATCCAAAGTCTTTCCCTAGAAAATTTAGAAAACTTAGGAGAAGCTTTATTAGATTTTCAGTCAGTAGAGGACTTAGAACAATGGCTAGAAAATGAGCGTTTTTAACTAATTTACTGTCCAAACAAAACCGAACTATTACCAGATCCTTGGAACAAGATCCAAGTCATCAGCAGATTAGATACAAAAATCGCTAAGAGCATAGTGACTACAGCTGCGGTCGTAGCTTGGCCGACTCCCTTAGCACCGCCATCGGTCGTTAAACCCCAATTACAGCCGATAATCGCAATTAAAGCCCCAAAAACCAACCCTTTAACCGGTCCACTCAGCACGTCTCCCACGCGCAGGAAACCGCGAACCGAGTCGAGAAAAACTGAATTAGCGATTCCGTATAAACTTTGGCCGACCAGCAAACCGCTACCTAAACCGATCAGCAATGCCATAATACTCAAAGCGGGAACCATCAGACAACAGGCAATTAAACGAGGCAGCACCAGATATTCCACGGGATCGGTTTTGAGCATATAGAGTGCGTCGATCTGCTCCGTCACCTTCATGGTACCAATTTCCGCCGCAAAAGCCGATCCTACCCGACCGGCTACCACGATCGCCATCATAATCGGACAGAGTTCCCGACCGAGAGCAAGGGCCAAAATTCCCCCCACCATACTGCCAGCACCCAAAGCTTGGAACTCCCGGGCCACTTGGATAGTAAAGATCATCCCGATCACCGCAGCCGTGATCATGGCGATAATCAGCGAAGCAGGCCCAGCTGCCACCATTTGTTCTTGGGTGACGCGCCAATCGGGTTTGCGCGTGAATAGGAAGTAAAAAACCCTGCCGGTTAATAGTACCGCTAACCAACAGCGCCGGAACCAAGAGCTTAATTCCTTGCTAAAAATTGCCAATAAATCCTTCATGGCCCTCAAAATAGATCGGACTAGAGAAAAGTTTATCCTGTTTTGTCTTTTAATCCCATTCCCTACCACGCTATGGATAGTGCAGAATTTTTCTGATCCACACAATAGAACTCTTGCCAATTAATTATAAGTAGCTGGTTATAAGCTGTTCAGCATCTAAATAGCGTATAATAGAAACAGTAACCTATTCAAATATCAATAGCTATGCCAGCCACTAATCACTTGAATTCCGAACAAAAAGAAAAGTTACAAAAAGCACTGAAAGAAGAAAAAAATCCTTACATTAGAGAAAGAGTTTTGATATTGTTGTTGTTAAATGACGGTAAAACTCAAGTCCAAATCTCCAAACTCATTG
>NZ_JADBUB010000200.1:0-4442 GCF_020245865.1 Microcystis sp. M169S2 | reverse complement strand
TCATCGGGTAATTTTGAGAGATTGGCAAGGGTTCTTTTTTTGACTTGATCTCCTTCTCGATAGGACTCTCGAAGAAGAACGGCGGGGGGGGAATTACGGTTAGGAACTTTTTCTATATACATGGCTATCATTTTAGCAAATGGAGAGAATTCTTGTCCATTAAGAAATGTTACAAATTACATGGGTACATTAAGAAAAGTTAAGGGGTATATCCATTGATGGATAAGGGTTTCGGCTATTATGGTATATATGTATGGGTGAAGTTCAGTTATAACATCCCTAATACCTTGCAACACTTCTCTTCAGGCAACCTCTCCACCAAAATGAAGGATTAAAGGGACTAAGTTGGGAATAGTTTCGAGGAAATGAGGAAGAGTGAGAGTCCTCAAAGCATGAAAGGTTTTTTCCCAGAAGGATAGGTCAATATTGGCAGGGCTTAACACCTGAGTTATAATTGGAACGAAAATTAACTAAGGCAGTTGTTCTCAAATGAAATTAAAGGAAAGGTATATCACCGATGATCAGGGTAATCGAATAGGTGTTCTTTTAGATATAGAAGAATATCAGAAACTGCTGGAAGAATCGGAAGAGTTAGATGCCATTAGAGCCTATGATTTAGCTGTCTCAGGCGATGATGATGAAATTCCTTTTGAAGTAGCGATCGCTGAAATTGAAAATAGTCAGCAATGAGTTACAATATCACTATTAAAAAACGTGCTTCTAAGGCTTTAGCAAATCTCCCAAAGGATGATTATCAAAAAGTTCGAGATGGCATTAGAGAATTAGCTGAAAATCCAAGACCATCAGGATGTCTAAAACTGACAGGAAGAGAAGGTTGGCGAGTTCGGATTGGAGTTTATCGAATTATTTATGGGATCGATGATTCAGAAAAGAAGGTGATTGTTCTTGATATTGGGCATCGAAAGCATATTTACCGCTAAATACAAGCAATCATCCCTCACAATATCAGAGCAAAAGCACTCGCTGATTCAATTGGGTAAGGCGGAGGCTAATTCATAGAACAAGAATCACCGCCACCAGCGACTAACATCCCTAATACTTTGATACACTTCTCTTAAGGCGACCTCCCCCCAAAAATGAAGGATTAAAGGGACTAAGTTGGGAATAGAATTAACAATTATCTTCATTCTCTTTGATTTTTTGACTAATTCATGACTGGTTCGCTGAACGCTGGAAAATGCTAACGTTGATGGGTTATTCATTTGACAGATCATAGAGTTCTAAGCCTTGAATAAAACAAAAATCTCTCAAATTCAATGTATATAGCTTAATATTCTGCACTAATGCTGTTGAGGCAATGATAGCGTCAGGGATGTTGAGTTTGTGACTGAGGGAGTAGGTTTCCATTAAGTTAATAAATTGATTGGATATTGCGACATCTACAGGAAAGGTATGTAGCAATCCGAGATGTCTTTTGATTTTGTTTAGTTCATTTTTATTGATTGCTCCATAATATAATTCGGCTTGAGTAATGGAACTAATGGCTAGTTGATTTAGTCCAATATGGCGAAGCTCTTCGATAATTCTATGGTTGTTTTTATAGAATTAAATGAGGATATTGGTGTCACATAAAATCATCGTTTTTCTTCTCGCCATGCTGCTTCACGGATAGATTTAGGGGTGATATCCCTGTCTTCCCACAGTCCTGCCAGGGCAAAGAATTCTTGCTCGTTATCAGATAATGTTGTTTGATCTTCGATGATTTCTACGGAGTCAACAAAATCTAAAGCAGTTAAAATTTTAGAGAGTGTTTCTGCTTTTTCTTGGTCACGAATGTGTACGATTAGTTGTTTCATGGTAGTTTATTTTGCATTGATTTGATATTAATGATCATTGTCTAATTCTGTTTTTAGCCAATTAAGAATCGGAGAACTAATAAGAATTCCATAATCAACTAACTGTTGTGATAAATCTAAAATTTCTTGTTTAGATAGATAACCTGCATAAAAACCAACCAAGAGAATTCCTAATGTTCCTTTGACGGTTAATTCCATAGCTTTGGCAACTCTTCTTGCTAATTTCTCATCTATAATTACCCAGTCTGGTTTGATTGAAATTGCCAAGAGAATAACTTCTAATTCTCCTCGATCTAATCCTAGTAATAGCGGTTCAAGAGGAGATGATGATACAACTTCTTGGACTTGAATCCAATTGGCATTTTTGAGTTCTTTTGCCCCCGGTTTATTATCTCCAGCGATGACAATTTCTTGATAAACTGTCCAAGGAATAATCACTTCATTAAATAGCTGATTAAGAAGATCTAATTGATTAATCAAAGATAAGGCGATGATCGGTGTAGAATTAACAATTATCTTCATTCTCTTTGATTTTTTTGGCTAATTTACGGCTGGTTTGTATTTCTGATTCCCATTCTTCTGCTGTGTAATCAATAATGGAAAAACCATACTCAGAGAGAAGTGTATAAAATGTATATTTATCGCATCCTAATACTTGTGCGCCGATTCCTGCTGAAATTTTTCCTTCTTGATAAAGATGCCCTAATGTATAAATGATAACTTTACGAGAGAATGCTTCTTTTTCTTCTCTGGCAGCAATGAGGAGTTCTTCGGGAAATGTTACATTAATGCTCATGAGTGTTTAAAAATAATTCGTTTTTCTTGATTTTAGCAGGAATAATATCGCTAATTAATTGATGTTTGATAATTAAGATTCTCTATATTGTTCTCTTTAGTTGTTTATAAATTTCATCATCGTTTCGTTTGTCAATCAGCAAGATTTCTAGTGTTTGCTCCTCAACACGATAAACGATTCGATATTCACCAATATCGGCTCTATGATAAGAGTATCCTTTTAACTTTAGAGAATCTTGGGGATAGGGATTTGTTCTCAGTTCGGTTATTTTTGTGGCTACTTGTTTGGCGTGTTTATCTGGCAGTTTTTTTAAGCGTTTAGTTGCCTGTCGAGATAGGTTAATCTTAAGCATTTAAAATTTCTGACAGTAAAGCCTCACTTTCTGTTGTTCCGATAAAACCTTCTTGATGAGCTTTTTCTGCCTGTAAAGCCAAAAGTTGATTTTCTAACTCGGAAAATCTCTCAAATTCCTCGATTGACAGCACGACTGCAACATTACGTCCCTTTTTTGCTATCTTTACTGGTTCTCTTCGAGCCAAGTCTAACAGTTCGCCAAAGCGATTTTTTGCTTCTGAGGCTCCTAATGTTTTCATAACTAACCTTTATAGAAACTAGCCATTATGACCATTTTAGCTATTATAGCAATTATTGACAGGAGAATCACCGCCACCAGCGACTAACATCCCTAATACTTTGATACACTTCTCTTAAAGCGACCTCCCCCCCAAAATGAAGGATTAAAGGCGCTAAGTTGGGAATAGTTTCGAGGAAATGAAGACGAGTGAGAGTACCCAAAGCATGAAGGACATCTTGCCAGAAAGATAAGTCAACATTAGCAGGGGTTAAGGTGGCGGTTAAGGCTTTTAATGCCTTTGCGCGCTCCGATTCACTCCCAATGCCTTTGGCAATAGCTAACGCTTCGTTTAAGATGTCAGGTAAAAGGGGAGCTAATCCTGCCAATGCTATAGTACGATTTTTTTTAGACCCAATAGCCATGGCAATTTCCAATGCTTCAGATAAAATATTTTGGGGTAAATAAGGTGCTATTTTTATAAGCAATTTTGCACGATAGTATTCGTTTTCGATAAATATGGCACTTTCTAAGGCTTCGGGTAAAAGATTTTGGGGTAAATAGGGAGCTAACCCTGTCAATGCCTCTACACGGTATCCTCCATTCCCAAGGTCTCTGGCAATCTCTAAGGCTTTGGGTAAAAGATTTTGGGGTAAATAGGGAGCTAATCCTGTCAATGCCTCTACACGGTCTTGTCTCCAACGGTCTTGTCCCCCAAGGTCTCTGACCATCTCTAAGGCTTTGGGTAAAAGATTTTGGAATAAATAAGGAGCTAATCCTGTCAATGCTCTTGCACGGTTATCTTCATCCCCAATGGCTCTGGCAATTTCTAAGGCTTCGGGTAAAAGATTTTGGGGTAAATAGGGAGCTAATCCTGTCAATGCCTCTACACGGTCTTTATACCAAACGTCTCTGACCATCTCTAAGGCTTTGGGTAAAAGGTTTTGAGGTAAATAGGGAGCTAAGTTTATCAATATTTCTTTATGTCTGTATTTATATAAAATCGAATAATTGTCCAATTTTGTGGGCATGGTACTTTTCAATGCTTCGAGTAACACACTTTCAGGTAAATGGAAACCTAACCCCGTCAACGCCATTACACGGCACCCTTCATTCCCAATCCCTCTGGCAATTTCTAAGGCTTCGGATAACAACCTTTCAGACAAGTGTGAAGCCAACCCCTTCAATACTTCTGCACGAGTGTATTCGTCTTCAAACCCTCTGACAATCTCTAAGGCTTCGGATAACAAGCTGACCG
>NZ_JADBUB010000020.1:0-4631 GCF_020245865.1 Microcystis sp. M169S2 | reverse complement strand
TATCCTAGCATTGTTCCCAGTATTATTACTACTAATACTATCCATAAAGGGTGTCTTTTTCCTTTATCTTTCCGAAAGTCCTTGACTTGTTTTAGTTTTTCTATTAAGCTCAACATATATTTTAAAAGTTGGCGGTCACTTCTCATTTTACCTGATAGCGATCGCTTTTACTTTTGATATTCTGATGGGAGAATGAAACAGCCCTACCCTTAATCCCCCCTTGATAAGGGGGGAAATCTGACAATTTTTAACACCTACCTACTTATTGTTATAATAATGACATCAATTAAGCTATAGTCGCCTATGTCTGAACAATTGATCGCTAATCTTGTTGGTGTCTTTAAACCAGTTCCTTTACCTGCCGATAGTCCCTTTTATGTAGATCTAAAAGCAGTGAGAGCGGATGCTGATGTCTGTCAAGATTTAGGCAGAAAAATTATTCGTTCGCTGCCAACAGACTACACCCATCAACTCTACACAGGACATCGAGGAGGGGGGAAATCCACGGAATTATTGCGGCTGAAAAAATATCTAGAGCAAAAAAATTGTTTTGTTGTTTATTTTGCGGCAGATGAAGACGATATCGATCCAGAAGATGCTCAATATACAGATATTCTCATTGCCTGTACGCGCCATTTGTTAGAACAACTAAAACAGGCTAATTCAACCCCCTTAAAAAACTGGATAAAATCTCGTTGGCAGGATTTAATTGATTTAGCTTTAACAGAGATTAAAGTGGAAGATGTCAAATTAGAAACGGGAGACTTGATTAAATACTTTGGTAAATTATCTGCGGCGATTCGGGCAATTCCCAGTCAAAGACAAGAAATAAGAAATAAAATCAATCCTCATACTGTTACGCTGTTAACAGCACTAAATGAGTTTATTGATAATAGCAAAACTGTCTTAGATGATTCAACAAAATTAGTGGTAATTGTTGATAACTTAGATCGCATTGTACCGATATATCGGCGAGATCATAAAACTAATCATGATGAGATTTTTTTAGATCGGGCTAATCAATTAAAGGGGTTAAATTGTCATTTGATTTATACTATACCTATTTCAATGGCCTATTCTAATCGGGCCAATGATCTACGGGATATTTATGATAATGACCCGATGGTTTTACCGATGATTATGATCCGCAATCTTGATCGTACTATTAATCCCGATGGTATGGCAAAAATTAAGGCTATTATTGAGAAAAGAACGCAGCAATTTTTACCGACGAAAAAGCTAGGAACAGATATTTTTGAAAGTCAAGAAGTTCTGGAGCGATTATGTTTAATGACTGGAGGTCATGTACGAAACCTAATTTTATTAATGCAAACCGCTTTAGATCATGTGGATGCTTTACCTATTACCGCAAAAGCTGCTCAAAGAGCAATAACTCAAGCTAGAGATGTCTATCAGAGAACAGTAGAACACGAGCAGTGGAAAATTCTGGCTAAGGTATATCGTACCAACGAAATTCAAAATGATGAAGCTCATCGTAAATTATTATTCAATCGTTGTATTTTACAATATGCTTATTTTGATGCAGATGCAGAGTTGAAAAGTTGGTATGATGTGCATCCTTTAATTACCAAAATTAAGGAGTTTAATGATGAATTATGAATTATGAATGATGAATTATGAATGATGAATGGGGAGCGGGAAACAGGGAACAGGTGAGAAAATTAGTGTACCTCATAAATCTGAATACAGCTATATATAATAATGACAAACCCAAAAGTAAAACCCTTAACTAACTTTCAGGAATCGGATTTTGAAGGATTGCGAGAAGAGCAACCCCTAACAGCAGCAGAATCCTATCAAGCATTACTGCGATCGCTGAGACGAAAAAATGGCTTTAATTTACTCTTTGTTCGCTGTTCTCCCGTGCAAGCTGATGAGATTATCCGGGGAGTCAGTCAAGATTTACCTAATAAAAATATTCAAGTCCTGCAACTTGATTCAGAAACCGATAATTTGTATGAGAAAATTGTCGATCTACCAAATTATACCAATTTAAACATTCTTTTTGTGCGCGGTTTAGAAAATGCACTACTGCGCTACGAAGAAGCGGAAAGTGAAGGCTATTTCTTGTCGAGTCAAAGTCCGGTTTATGGGGGAACCTGGGCCGGAGTTCCTAAGATTTTAGGCTATTTAAACCTATCCCGTGAGCGATTTGAGCGGCAATTTCCCTTTACTTTAGTATTCTTATTGCCGGAATTTGCCTTGCGGTATTTTATTCGTCGTGCGTCGGATTTTTTTGATTGGTATTCGGGAGTTTATGAATTTCCGACGGATAAGGACATATTGGAAAGAGAAATTATAAGACTGGTTTATTTAGACGGTGATCTCGATACCTATCAGCAATTCACTCCCCAACAACGACAGGAAAAGTTAGCCGAAATTAAAGCCTATTTAAGCGATTCCCCATCTCTCGATCCTGTTCAAGCATCTAAATTGTTGCATAAAAAAGGCTTAATTCATCAAATGGGAAAAGAATACGAACAAGCGATCGCATCCTACGATCAAGCTTTAGAATTTAAACCCGATAAGCATGAAGCTTGGAACAACCGAGGGATTGCGTTATATAATTTAGGCAGATTGGAAGAAGCGATCGCATCCTACGATCGAGCTTTAGAAATTAAACCCGATGACCATGAAGCTTGGTACAACCGAGGGATTGCGTTAGGTAATTTAGGCAGATTTGAAGAAGAGATCGCATCCTACGATCGAGCTTTAGAAATTAAACCCGATTTACATCAAGCTTGGAACAACCGAGGGAATGCGTTAGGTAATTTAGGCAGATTTGAACAAGCGATCGCCTCCTACGATCAAGCTATTAAAATTAATTCAAATTATGCTAATGCTTACTACAATAAAGCTTGCTGTTATGGCTTACAAAATAATGTGGAATTAGCTATCGAAAACTTACAACGCGCCATCAATCTTGATGTCGAATATCAGGATATGGCGAAAACAGATAAAGATTTTGAGCAGATTCGGGGAGATGAGCGGTTTCAGAGTTTCCTAAATCGAGTATAATAATATATATTTGTATTTTAGCTAAGGAGATATTCTATGACTAACACCTACACAGCTATCATTCAGCCAGACGGAGATTGGTGGATTGGTTGGATAGAAGAAATTCCGGGAGTTAACTGTCAAGAAGCATCTCGTGATCAGTTATTAGAAACCCTAAAAATTACTCTTAGCGAAGCATTAGAATTGAATAAACAGGAAGCAATTGCCGCTACAAAGGGAAACTACCAAGAAGAGAAAATTGTTGTATGAAACGTAAACAGTTTATCGATCACGTCCTGTAGGGGCGAAGCATTCGGATAGGAAATCTACGGTTTCAGCGATAAGTTATTGCCCGAATCTTCGCCCGTACTTTTTCAGCAAGTCCTAGCCATTCTTGGTGGTTTAACCCCCAATTAAATAAAAGATCTGCGATTCCAAGACATACCGGAGTGATAATTATCACAATTGGTCAATTCAGCAATGGGAAAAAGTTGCCAAACCTTTATTAACTTGTGAGGCAGTTATCACTGAATCCTGTTTTATTTTGTGAAGTAAATAAAGAGAGAAAATTATTCATGTCAAACAAAACTATTGATCTCAATCAAGTACAGTTAACTTTACAAGAACTACTTGCCTTAATAAAGGTAGATACTGAAATTATTATAACCGAAGGAAACAAGCCTGTAGCTCGTCTAATTCCTTGGGGAGATACTGAAAAAACAACGTCTGAAACTCCTTCTCCTAAGTTACGACAACCAGGACTACACGCTGGAAAAATTAGGACTAGCGAAGATTTTGATGAGCCACTTCCTGAAGAATTTTGGACAAGTGAATCATGAAATTTCTTTTAGATACCCATACATTTATTTGGTGGGATAGCGAACCAGAAAAACTCTCTCAAAGAGCTTTAGAACTGTGTAGAGATCCTAGTAATACGCTATTACTTAGTATTACAAGTATTTGGGAAATGCAAATCAAACTACAACTAGGTAAACTATCACTCAAGATACCTTTAGCAGAAATGATTAATACTCAGCAGGAAACTAACCAAATTGGCCTTTTATCAATTACAGTCAGCCATGTTTTAGCTTTAAATACTTTACCTAACATCCATAAAGATCCATTTGACCGCTTGTTAGTTGCTCAAGCTAATCTTGAAAATGCTAGACTGATTAGCCATGATTCAATATTAGCAAAATATCCTGTTCAGATAGATTGGTAGATAGGGCTTGCTGAATAAATGTTAAATATAGACGAGGTAAGAGTTTTAGGGTTCTGTTTTGCTCTCACAGGTGCAAGATTTTGAGAGAATCGTCGTTCAAAACCTTGCGTCTTCATCGGCCCGCGTTCTGTAGGGGCGAAGCATTCGGACAATAACCTATCGGTGAAACCGTAGATTTTCTATCCGAATGCTTCGCCCATACTTTTTCAGCAAGTCCTAGCCATTCTTGGTGGTTTAACCCCCAATTAAATAGGGGCTGCTGAAAAAGTTTTTCGTGGGGGCAGGGTGTGGGGTGTGGGGTGTGGGGTGTGGGGTTTTACCCATTTTCAGGTGGTCAATTACCTAATTTTCAGGGAAAAAATCCCTAAATTTTCCCCCCAATCACTCCAAT
>NZ_JADBUB010000002.1:0-8683 GCF_020245865.1 Microcystis sp. M169S2 | reverse complement strand
GGACAATTTGCTTGAATACAGTGGAATGTACGATTAGGGAGGGAAGTTATCGTTTTTCTAAGATAACTCGACCGACTCAACTGCAACAAAAAGCGTTAGATTTATTGGGAGTTTCCCTAATTTGTAGCCAGTAACGTGGCGGCGGAAATTCTCTTAATCCCTCCTACAGCACAGCTTATGCCTTTTTGTCAACGGGGAAGTCCAGGTATATAGCCTATACTCAACGGATTTAGTATGAAACTAGCGCGGTAGCGTTTCCACTTTCGGGGAGTTTTGATTCTCGACGTATTTTTTTAGTTGTTCGACAGTAACGTCGCCACAACTAGCCACGAAATAAGCTCCCGTCCAAAAATAAGGTTTATTGTCGAAATACTTTGCCGCCAAATCCGGAAATTCCTTTCTAATTAAGCGACTACTAACTGTTTTAAGGTTAGCGATTAATTTGGATAAAGCGATGTCAGGCTTGTAATCGATAATCAGGTGAACGTGATCCGATTCACCGTTAAAATCAAGTAAAGTGCTTTCCCATTTTGTGAGCGTTGATACAAAGATTTCTTTAAGTCGGGCTAAGATTTCATCGTTAATAGCTTTTCGCAGGTATTTGATCACGAATACAACATGAGCAGTAAGTTTGTAAACAGAGCAAAATCCATGATTGTAATCAGTTGAAATATTAGGCGGTAAGTGTTATAATTTAACTATACATCACGAAACTAACGACAGTGATAACGCTTACTTACCAGTACAAACTAAAGGTAAACAGACAACAGGAACGGGGGATAATCCACATTCTTGATGTTTGCAAAAGCGTTTATAATTACGCTCTTTCAGAACGGAAAGATTGGTTAAACTCTCGAAAGTGTCTTGCGGATCACTGTTCGCTAGTTTCTGAGCACATAATTCCTGCGGATGAACCTTATCCTAATTACTTTGTTCAAGCTAAAAATCTAACGGAAGCTAAAAAAGTTTACCCGATATTAAAGAGGGTTAACGCTCAAGTCTTACAGCAAGTCTTAAAAACTTTAGATAAAGCGTTTGACCGCATGAAATCGAAAGGCTTCGGCTTTCCTAGATTTAAGAAAAAGATGCGGAGTTTTGTTTTTCCTCCGCTCTCAAAAAGCTTTCTAGGTGAAGAATACTTAAATTTTCCACAATTGGGAAAAATTCGGATTAGGAAATCTAGGAAGTACCCGTCTGGGTTCGAGCCTAAACAAGCTCGAATTATCCGCAAAGCGTCGGTATTTTACGTTTCGGTTTCTTTCCAATCTACGGAATTAGTTCCCGATATGACAGTTGGGAAGACTTGTTTAGAAATCGACGCGGGAATTGAAAGTTTTGTGGCTACTTCACGAGGAGATTTAATCAAAGCCCCTCGATTTTTGTTGAAAGTACAGAGTAAGCTTAAATTGCTACAAAGACGCTTAAAACATCAAGTCAAAGGCTCAAACAATTGGTTAAAACTCCAAGATAAGATAGCAAGATTACATGAGAAAGTATCTAATACTCGTAGAGATTGGCACTTTAAATTAGCTCATTATCTTTGCGATCTCGCTGATAATATCTTTGTTGAGGATATTAACTTCGTTTCCTGGTCTAGAGGGATCGTTAGAAAACAATCTCTAGATTCGGGTATCGGTAGTTTTATTAATGAGATATTACCGTTTGTCGCTTGAAAACGGGGAAAATATTATCTTAAAGTTGATAAAAACGGAACTTCACAGGAGTGTCCTAATTGTGGCGCGATTACTGGCAAAAAAGCGTTATCGGAAAGAGTTCACCGATGCGATTCCTGTGGTCACATCGAACCGACAGATACGGCATCAGCGAAGGTAATCGAGAACCGAGGAAAAAACGCGGTCGGGCTGACCGTGTTAGAAAACGCTCGCGGAGGCGATCGGTTGGGGATCCTCCGGTTAAACCCAGTCGATCTAGTTAAAAGCCTAAGAACCGAGAATCCCCCGCTACACCGTGCAAAGTATAGCGGGGGAGAGTCAAAGCTGAGGGACTTCTGACCACCTTTAACTAAACTGCTGCGAAGTAAACCTTCGACTTCACAGGATCGGGAACCATGGTAGCATCCCCTTCTTGCCAACCGGCGGGACAAACTTCATCTGGGTGGGATTGGACGTATTGAATCGCTTTCAGAGTGCGGAGGGTTTCATCGACACTGCGACCGAAGGAAAGATTATTAATAGTAGCGTGTTGGATAACACCTTCTTTATCGATGATAAACAGACCACGCAGGGATACTCCCGCATCAGGATCAAGAACATTGTAAGCGGTGCTGATTTCTTTTTTCAGATCCGACACCAAAGGATAGGCCACATCCCCCACACCGCCGGATTTTCTCTCGGTTTGAATCCATGCTAGGTGAGCAAATTCGCTATCGACGGACACCCCTAAAATCTCGGTGTTGATGCTGGCAAATTCGCTAACTCGATCGCTGAAAGCGGTAATTTCCGTGGGGCAAACAAAGGTAAAATCGAGGGGATAGAAGAATAAAACGACGTATTTACCCCGATAATCCGACAATTTGATGGTTTTGAACTCTTGATCGAAAACGGCGGTCGCGGTGAAATCCGGCGCCGCTTGTCCGACTCTTAAGCAACCTTCGGCGGTCATACTCTTAATCTCCTTAATCTAGTTTCTGGGAAAATGCAACTATTTTTACATTCCTTAACAACTATATCATAGTCATAACGATTTTGAGTAGTCAGCAATCAGTTATCAGTGGCCAGCGGGGAGATAGGGTGATGGGGTGATAGGGTGATGGGGGTTAGGTGTTAGAGCGGTTTGATCGGGCGAGAGAAAAACAATTTACCCACTTTTCGCACTTCTTAACATTCAATAGCTACAATCATGGATTTTTATCAAGGTTAAGAATTGTATTTTTTTTTCTCAGAAAAAATCAATTATTGAAAATGTTCTCAATAGTAGGTTCTACAATGAAGGTTTTTCGTCAAAACATCTTGGGGAATGTAAAAATATATAAAAGTATATGAAGATTTGCGGAATGTCGGATTTAATAAACTTCATAATGTTCACTTTCGCAGCCAAAATAAGAATTTAAGGACAGCGAAAGAGATCGTCGTACGAGGAATTTAGCCCATTGTACAACTTAGTACATCTTTCTTGCCTCAACGCTCCGACCTGCTGCTGTCTGCTTTTACTTATAGTTGCAAAGGCTATGTCAATGTCATCAAGCACCGGTAAATATCTATCCCCATCCCAACGTCAGCAACTTCTCGAAATCTTAACAGAACCGAATATCTCTGATGTTGATCGCAAACGGATTCAAATCATTCTCCTCGCTGACGAGGGCAAATCCCAGGGCGATATCCGTAGGCTTCTCGATTGTACTGCCGCCACCGCTAGTAAATGGATACTGATCGCCGAGAGTGGCAAGATCGATCGCTGGCATAAATACCGCCGCGGTCGCCCGCCAAAAGTTGATCAACCTTACCTCGATCGCCTCAAGGAACTGATTACTAAATCCCCCCGGGATTTCGGTTATTCCTTTAAGCGATGGTCGGGAGTTTGGTTAGCGCGGCATCTAGAGAAAGAATTCGGAGTGGCGCTCACCCCCACCCACATCAATCGCCTCCGCAAACAGCTACAGCCGATCCGCATCGTCGATCTTTCCCCTTCAGCCAAAGCTTAAAACAACTATGCTCGATACTCACAGCCTCGTCAATCCGTGGCCGGAATTCCTGTCCGAAACCCAGTGGCGGAGTCTCCAGAAAACGGCGATCTCCCTCTCTCCCGAAGCAGGTACCCTGTCCCTACAGCCCGGATTATACCTAGTCGTTCGCGGCAAAGTTCGGATAGCGAACTCTCAGCAAAAAGAGATGATCGCGCTCAAAACCGACGAATTTTTCGGAGAATTCACCCTCTTTCCCCGATCGGGTTTTCTGCCCTACTCGGTTCGAGTCTCGGTGAAGGCGGAACTACTTCTTATCCCCGAGTCCGCGCTGAGGCCGATTCTGAAAAAACACCCCGCCCTGAAAAAAACATTACTGCAACGGGCGCGGGAAATTGAGCAACTTCTTGGGACGAAGGCAGAAGAAACGGACAAAAAAAGCGATCGAGCCTATTTCCCCTCTCCGGCGCAGCGGTTAGGTCACTGGATCGGGCAATCCCTCCGCCGTTATCCCTTCTTCGAGCAACAGTCCGCCTCCGATTGCGGGGCGGCCAGTTTAGTCATGATCGCCCGTTATTGGGGCAAAAGAATCAGCGTCAACCGTTTGCGGGAAATGGCCAACGTCAACCGCGACGGGGCATCCCTGAAGGGACTGATCACAGCGGCGGAAAATATCGGCCTCTCCACCCGTCCGGTAAAAGCGACTCTAGAGGGATTAGGGAAACAACCCCTACCAGCGATCGCTCACTGGGAAGGCAAACACTTCGTTGTTATCTGGAAAATTACCCCCAAACAGGTGATTATTGGCGATCCAGCGATCGGGCAATTAATCCTAAGTCGTGCCGAATTCACCAGTAAATGGACGGGATTCACCCTGCTGCTCCAACCGAACCAGAAATTTCGGGACACGAAAGAGGATAAAACCTCTCTCTGGCAGTTTTATCGCTTACTGGAACCCCATTGGTTCGTACTGCTGGAAATTTTCGTCGCCTCGCTCTTTATTCAGATATTCGGCTTAATTACGCCGATTTTCACCCAGTTAATCCTCGATCGAGTAATCGTCCAGGGGTCCTTAACTACCCTTTGGGCGATGGGGATCGGTGCGCTAATTTTCGGGGTTTTTCGGGTGGCAATTACCGGTTTACGCGCCTATCTCCTCGATCACACCGCTAATCGCATCGATACGGCATTAATCACCGGTTTTATCCGCCATACCCTCAGCCTTCCCCTCGGTTATTTCGAGTCCCGCTATGTGGGCGATATTATTTCCCGCGTCGGGGAAAATCGCAAGATTCAGCGTTTTCTCTCTGGGGAAGCTCTCTCGATTTTACTTGACTTATTAACGGTTTTCGTGTATGTGGCGGTGATGTTCCGCTATAGCTGGCAATTAGCCCTCATCAGTTTAGCGATCGTGCCACCGTTCTTTCTGCTGGCGTTAATTTCTACCCCTTTTCTCCAGCGAATATCCCGGGATATCTTTCAGGCGATCGCTAAAGAAAGCAGTTACCTGATCGAGATTTTAACCGGTATTCGTACCGTCAAATCTACTGCCACAGAGCGATCGACCCGTTGGCACTGGGAAGACCTTTTCTCGGTGGAGGTCAAGAAAAATTTCTCCGGGCAGATCATCGGCAATAATCTCCAGATATTCAGTAATCTGATCGAATCTTTAGCGACGACGGGTTTACTCTGTTTTGGTGCCTATCTAGTGATTCAAAATCAATTATCGATCGGACAACTGATCGCCTTTAATATGCTTTTTGCCCAGATCATTGCGCCTTTTCAACGCTTAACCGTTCTCTGGACACAATTTCAAGAAGTCAATATCGCCGTCGAGCGGATTAACGATGTACTAGACGCAAAGCCGGAGGAGAATTTAGAGGAACTTTCCCGTCAGTTTCTCCCGGAATTACAGGGACATATTCGCTTTGAAAATGTCACCTTTCGCTACCACACCGACAGCGATCGCAATGTTTTAGAAAACCTCAGTTTTGAGATTTTACCCGGTCAAACCGTTGCCCTCGTCGGTCGGAGCGGTTCGGGAAAAACCACGATCTCGAAATTGCTGATCGGCCTCTATCCCCCCACCGATGGGAAAATCTCGATCGACGGTTACGATCTGAGTACGATCGCCCTCAGTTCCCTCCGGCAACAGGTGGGAGTCGTCGATCAGGATACTTTTCTCTTCGGTTCCACGATTCGGGAAAATATCAGTTTAGGTCATCCCGATCACCCCCTAGAAAATGTGGTGGTCGCGGCGAAATTAGCGGGAATTCATGACTTTATTCAATCACTGCCCATGGGGTACGAAACCCAGATCGGCGAGGGTGGAGGGCTACTTTCCGGGGGACAGAGACAACGGATCGCCATCGCTCGATCGCTAATGGGAGAGCCGCGGTTATTAATCCTCGATGAAGCCACTTCCCACCTCGATACCGAATCGGAACGGATTATTCAAACAAATCTCCAGAAAATTCGGCAGAATCGCACGATGGTGATTATCGCCCATCGCCTCTCTACGGTGCGGAACGCGGATTGTATTCTCGTTCTCGATCGAGGGGTATTAGTCGATAGTGGAACCCACGAAGAATTAATGGCCCGTCCCGGTATTTACCGTAATTTGAACTCTAATCAATTGAGTGAATAACTATGACCACCAATCTAGACAGAGACCGCGATAACTGGTCTTTCCAGACCAAAGAATTGATCGATACTTTACCCCTACCCTGGACGCGTGGTTTACTCTATTTTCTGATTATTTTCGTCTCGATCATTCTCCCTTGGGCGATATTCTCAAAAGTCGATGAAACGGGTGTCGGTCCGGGAAAACTGGAACCCCAAGGGGAAACAGTCAAAATCGATGCTATCGCGACGGGAAAAGTGGAAAAAATCTATGTCCGTGAAGGCCAAGAGGTGAAAGCAGGAAAACCGATTTTAACCCTAGATTCCTCATTAATCGGCAAGGAAATACAACAAATTGAGGAGAAAATAGAAGGACAAAAAAGCCGTCTTTCCCAACAGAAACTTGTCAAAAGTCAGTTAGAGATTTCTTTAACCACCCAAAGCCAACAAAATCGCGCGGCAGCAGCGGAAAAAGAAGCCTCGATCGAACAAGCGCGGGAGAATGTGGACGCATTAATCAAGAAGGCCAAAATATCCCTAGAAGAACAACAGGCGCGGGTAAATCAAGCGAAAACCGCCCTCGCACAAAGTCAGACCGATTATCCGATTCTCAAAAGTCGTTATCAAACGGCTTTAAAAGAAGTCGATCGCTACCGAAAAGCGTGGGAGGATGGCGCGATATCGGAGGTACAATTCATCGAACGCGAGGACAATGCCAAGGAGCGCCAACAACTCTACGAGCGGGGAAAAGCGGAGGTAAAAGAAAATCAACATAAACTAGCGGAATTAAAAAGTGCCTACCGTCAGACGAGTCAACAAACGAGCGCCGATATCGCCCAAGCGCGTCTGCAATTACAGGAGCGGCAGCGGGGTTATCAAAGTCTCCGCCATTCCAACGAGTTGGCACTCTTAAGGGTACAGGAGCAGATTAACAATCTAGACACGGAGATCGCAACACTGGCATCGGAAATCGCCCAAAGCGAGAGCCAACGGCAAGCGCTCCAAATCCAACTAAGTCAGAGGGTTTTAAAGGCGAATACCGACGGCACAATCTTTTCATTACCGATTAAACGCGCGGGTGCGGTGGTGCAGTCGGGAACGCGGATCGCGGAGATAGCACCGAAAGGATCCCGGTTTATTCTCAAGGCAGAAATGCCCACGGATCAAAGTCAATTTCTCCGCGCCGGTATGCCGATAAAAGTCAAGTTCGATGCCTATCCTTTTCAGGATTACGGCATTATCGGCGGCAAGATCACCAAGAAATCACCGACGGCGATCGAAAAGGAAACGCCCAACGGAAAAATCAACGTTTTCGAGCTAGAAATTCAACTCGATCGCTCCTGTATTCAAAAGGGAAATCAATGTATTCCCCTCAATCCGGGAGATACGGCTACCGCAGAAGCGATCGTCCGTCAGCGTCGGGTGATCGATTACATCCTCGATCCCTTTAAAGATCTGCAAAAAGATGGGTTAAAACTGTAGTTTTTTTCAGGAGTCATTATGTCCCATAGTATCACCATCACCAATCAAGACCTTATCCAACAGCTTAAGCTATCGGGGAAAGTTCCCGAAATGGCCGAGGGAATTATCGCTCGGAAAATCATCACCGAAACCGCCACGGAAGCGGGGATTAAAAACACAACTGACGAGTTACAACAGGCGGCCGATCAATTCCGTCTCGCCAATGAATTACATAACGCCAAAGATACATGGAATTGGTTGCAAAAACAGGGCTTATCCCTAGACGATTTCGAGGAGATCGTTCAATTCAATTTACTATCGGGTAAATTAGCCGAACATCTTTTCGCAGACAAAATTGAATCCTATTTTGTGGAACACCAGCTAGATTATACCGGCGCGGTGATCTATGAGGTAGTGTTAGCAGATCAGGCGATGGCAGAGGAGTTGTATGAATCGATTCAGGAGGAGGAAATCAGCTTTCAGGAAGTAGCGCATCGCTATATCGAGGATGTGGAATTACGACGCAAGGGAGGTTATCGCGGTACTGTTTCCCGCAAGGATTTACGACCGAATCTTTCGGCCGCAATTTTCGCATCGGATTCTTCTCGATTGTTGAAACCGCTGCAAGGCGATCGAGGTTTTCACCTGATTTTCGTCGAGGAAATCGTTAAACCAAAATTAACCGAGGAGTTGGCTTTGCAAATCCGTGTCGAGTTGTTTAACGGCTGGATGAAGGAGAAGATTCAAGAGATAGAATACGAGTTCAGTAATTAATCGTGAACGGGGTGGGTATTGCTCACCCCGCCCCTTAATTATTCTGGCTCTTCCAAACTTGTCATGTAAAATTAAAGAAAAAACAGACAATTATTGCTGACCAATAAAACAATAATTTATCTTTAAAAGCTGACTATGCTTGCAATACAGCAATTTATTGTTTAAAATATAGACAGCCAAGACCAG
>NZ_JADBUB010000199.1:0-26862 GCF_020245865.1 Microcystis sp. M169S2 | reverse complement strand
GGACAATTTGCTTGAATACAGTGGAATGTACGATTAGGGAGGGAAGTTATCGTTTTTCTAAGATAACTCGACCGACCCAACTGCAACAAAAAGCGTTAGATTTATTGGGAGTTTCCCTAATTTGTAGCCAGTAACGGGGCGGCGGAAATTCTCTTAATCCCTTCTACAGCACAGCTTATGGCTTTTTGTCAACGGGGAAGTCCAATTATAAGCAAAAATTATCACACAAAGTCGAGAAGAGCCAAAAACTTTGCAACAGAACCATACATTTCCCCGCTCGTTGCACATTTCATGGGTCGATAAAAACTAGAGGTAGTACTCTGTCAAGAAAAGAGATTCTGAACGGCCATATAATCGTTCTGCGGGGAGACCAAGATGATTGCAATGGTCAATCAATGCCTGAGATTCTTGGAGTGCTGGACTATCGGCGGTGGGATCCAGACTGGAAATGAACTTGAGCCAGGGTTCCATGCCCATGGCGTAGACACAAACTTGCTCGATATCCAAACTGGAAATAATGGCTTTCGCCCGTTCACAGTTAGAACCATCCAGACGACGGGATTGATCTTTAGAACGTTCAACAGACTCAGGCAGTAAAGTGCCATACATCCAGCTCATAGGCGCACCACGGCACTCCATTCCAATAAATAATGTGTCCACACGGCCTATCAACGGTGTGAGCCGATCGTAGAGGACAGGATCGAGGTTGTTCGAGTCAGCGGCAAAGAGCAGGCGCATTGACTCTGCCTCTACTAACCATGCGGCCTTGCAGCGAATATCAAGATCAGCATGTTCACCTAAGAACGGTAGTGCCTGGATGCGCAAATCACCGGCAATGACATCCTCCATACAACTGACCTCTCGTACAGTCTCAAAGCCGATTGCCTCCAGCACTAGTTTCAACGAAGGATCCACCAGGCTGCCACCCGCAGTTGGGACTAAAACTGTAGAAATTTTGTGACGTAGAGAAAGAAGGGTTTCGATTAGCACATGGTCGGGATGGTTGTGGGTAATGACCACAAAATCGATGTGACTCGGTAGATCCGCCACGGTAAACCGCTCAGGCTCCGCACCACTCTCATAGGCAATCACTGGGTCAACGAGTACAGATTGACCGCCGAAGGTTTCAACTAACACACAGGCATGTCCAAAATATCGCCAGCGCAGTTCAGATGACTTAGGAGTTCTTGCTGGTGCCTCGGATGTGAGAAAGGATTCAAGTAGTGGTTTCTTTTCTGATCTGACCTGAAAAATATCTGTAATCGTGGATAGCGGTTGAGGAATAAACCGCAGAGATGCCAACTTGTCGTAAACAGGATCTCTAAAAGGCCGATCTAAGTAAATGGCATCGGGCAAATCGAGCCGGGGCGTGCTTAACGCGAACGCCCGATGGTCACTCCTGACGCGACGGATCATAGCTCCTTGGATATCTGGATTGTAACAGGGAGATTGGTAAAGTAAAGGCTCAATTGGGCGTATATCAGGAGATCCAGAAGGAGTGTAAACCAATTCAACCGCGCCTCGGAGGGAGTCTGGAAGCTGCTTATAAAGATTGGTCATCCCATGGCCATCGGCCTCATACTTTAGCATTGTCCAGACTTTAGCTAAATCCTCTGCGAGCTGAATCGCTGGCTGCTGACACAGTCTTGTCCAATCGAGGAGCGCACGGACTTCATCTACCCGGCCTCCCTCAAGATCTATAAAAGGGCCCCCTAGCAAGGCAGGATCGCGTGCGGCGGCGGCATGTACTTGGGGCATTGACACGTAGGAGGTCATAATATCTAGGTGTCGGTGAACCACATTCAGAGCCGCAGTCACAGGTGAAATCAACCCTGACCAAGCATGCCAGCGAGCAATTAGAGGCTCGACGACGACATCGGGGCGAAGGTAGTAACTGGGAGATTTCATACAAAAAGCTCTACTTATGACTGGTTGAAATTTGGTTTAGATGAAATTAACAGACGTGCTATTCCCGATCAGTCTGGCGCTCCTTAATTATATCAGCCAAGGCTTGGGGCGTCGGATGTTCAAACAAGTCAAGTAAGGCTATACCGACTGAAAACGTCTCGCGAATAAAGTTTAATAGATTCATAGCCAGGAGAGAATGACCACCACGCTCAAAAAAGTTACTGTCTACAACTGTTGTCGGATCATCCAGAATGCGGCGAAAGGCTTCTAGCAACAACCTAGTGACAGTATCTTGGCTGACGTCGTCGGACCCTGAAACTGTGGAAACTATACCCTCGGTGGGGCGGTTATGGCACTGTAAAAGCTGGCTAAACCGTTTGGTACTGAAAAGATGGTCTGACCCAGCAACGAGAGATTCTAGAGGTCGTACAGAAACAGCTACCCGCGTCTGATCCGAGGTAAGAATACGTCGTAAAACAGTCACGCCTTCTGCCGCCGTTAGCCCTTCATCAGCGGTGGGAGCGGGTATGCTCCATGACTGATACGCTTCTACGGTCATCCCCGCTTCAACCCAGTCGTCCCAGTTAATGGTAACGGTGCGCCAACCCGTGCGGCGTGCTATTGCAACTGCAGCCAAATCCATATATTCATTGGCGGCCGCGTAACCTACCTGGCCAAACTTAGCGATCGGCAGAAACGAGCTGAGGCTCGAACATAACACCAGAAAATCCAAAGAGTGTTGAGAGAGTGCGCGTTCTATGGCCCGTGTGCCTGCCACTTTAGGCGCAAGCACATGCTCTGTATCAGACCTCGATCGCATCTGTACCACACCTGCTAAATCGGCTACTCCAGCACAATGAAAAACGCCAGTAATCGCGCCAAGGCGGGTCTCAACTTGGTTGACCAAGGCTTTAACAGCCCGCTCATCAGCCAGGTCGAGTGCAGCGGTCATCACAATCGCCCCCATCGCTTCAATCTCACGAACTAACTGGAGACGATCCTTCCGAGTCGGAGAGTCGGCACCGTTCTCCCCTAGAGCAGTGCGACCAGTCAACACCAGCTGAATACCCTGTTCCTTAGCTAAATCACGGGCTACAGCTGAGCCTACCCCCCCAAAACCTCCAGTAATCCAAACAACAGCCTTCGGTCTAATCTTGCCAAGACCGTTACGGATACTATTGCCGTTGGAGGAAGCAGGCAAGGCAAGCGGCCAAAATGTAGGAGTCCAGCGTCTCTCACCCCGTAAACCAATAACAACATGCTCACCCTTGCGCATTATTTCGCTGAGAATAGCAGCAGCCATGCTCCGAGGTGACTCTGGCTCAACATCGATGGCTCTCACCGTTAAATTCGGATATTCATAGGGCAACACACGGGCAGCACCAATAGCGGCAGCCAGCTCAGGCCGCAGCACCTCTGTCCCGGTGATTGCAGCCGCTCCATGAGTGACGAGGTCAAGGCGCAGCGCTTGGCTTGACGAGATACCTCCTAGTGATCGCACCAGAGATAGAACAGCATGTACACCTATTTCTTCCAAAGTATCCGCATTGGCATCATCCAATCCCCACAGATGAAGAAAGCGCAAAGGCAGCGTTGGTAACGCTTTAAACAGTTGATAATAATCCTCATCCTGTGCTGGCCGTACCGTGAATCTGTTGTCGCCGAGGGCGGCGTAACCCGCTCCCTGTTCCACAAGAATCGCGGGGTATGGAAGAAGATTCGCGAGCGCCTCTCCGATGCCCCCACGGTCGGACAAGATCATCACTGGACCCGCCAAGGGTTCGGACGGGGAGGGAAGGGCAGGCTGCCAACCTGGCCGATAGAACCACTCGTCCATACACCTGCGTTTGCCAGGCAAAACTTGCTCAGCGGATTCAGACCGCTCCGATAGTTGGGACGGACTTAGACAGGCCTTTGGTTTAAATGGCAAACGTTCAAACGGATAGAGAGGAACATCAACACGCCGACGTGGTTCCGGGTGGAGAGCACTCCAGTTGATCGAAGCTCCTTCCACCCAGAGATTGGCGGCAGCATCCGTTATCCGCGAGCCACCAGTAGGGATCTCAGCCGCATGGGCTAGACTAGGCTGGACAGCGATATCAGTACCCTTGGCCAATATCGTTAAGGTTTGCCCCGGACCACACTCGATCGCCAGCGTAATTCCATCATTTTGCAATGTTGCCAAACCATCGGCAAAGCGAACTGTTTGTAGCAAATGGCGTGCCCAATAGTTCGGATCTATAGCATCTTCTGGGGTGATCCATGTTCCAGTGACGTTTGAGATAAAGCGCCCCTGCGGCCGCTTGGGAGAAAAGCGAGCGACCGCCGCTGCCAGGGGTTCTGCCGCCGCCGTCATCATCGGTGAGTGGAAGGCATGAGACGTATGTAAACGCCGACTAATACAGCCCATCTCTTTCAAGCGCGCCTCGAAAGCCTCAATCGCGTCAAAGGAGCCTGATACGACACAGTTCGTGCTATTGTTTACCGCTGCTAGAGCTAAGTCATCGCTCAGCCAGCCGTGAATCTCAACCTCCGAGCGGGGAACGGCTAGCATTACACCGGGGGGAAGCTCTCCGAGCAAACGGCCCCGTTCGACAACCAGTGCTAGTGCATCTTCGGTCGAAAATACCCCAGCAAGGTGGGCTGCTGCGTATTCGCCCAGGGAATGACCTAAGAATCCGACGGGCTGAATGCCAAGCCCCTGCCAATGCCGTGCCAAGGCAACATCCAGTGCAAAGACTAAGGGCTGAGCCAGTTGGGTAGTTTGTAGTACCTTCGCCTTGTCTTCGCCGCCGCTAAAAAGTAACTCAACAATAGAGAAATCGATCAATGGACGCAGAATTTCTGAATAGGTGTCAAGTTCACGACGAAAAACTCCTCCTGCCTCGTACAGTTGTTGTCCCATGCCTAGATGCTGGCTACCCTGCCCCGGCAACAACAGAGCGACCATAGAAGACCGTTCTATCGGTTTATTGTTCAAGGGGGTTTGATAACTATTAAGCAATACTGCTTCTAAGGCGAGGGCAGCCTCAAGCGAACTGTTCGCTACCACCGCACGACGATGGGGCAGAACAGTTCGGCCACACTGAAGGGTAAAGGCAACATCGGCAATAGGTAGCTCGGGATGAGCGCGCAGGTGAGTAATCAAACGCTCAGTCTGACAATGAAGCACGGCAGCCGTCTGAGCGGACAAAATTACTGCTTGGTTAACATTCACAGGTGCAGCCAGCGATTTATTCGGGACGGGGCGAGCGCAGGGGCTGGCTTCCAAAATAGCATGTACGTTGGTTCCTCCAATGCCGAAGGAACTAATAGCCCCTCTAAGGGGACGACCCCGTTCAGGCCAAGAGCGGGTTCGATCAACCACTTCAAACGGCCCGACGGAGTAATCAATTCGGGGATTGAGCGGTTGCGCGTGCAGACTAGCTGGCAGTTGGCCACGTTCGAGTGCCAGAACTACTTTTAGGAATCCAGCAATACCAGCGGCAGCATCGGCATGACCGATATTGGTCTTCACGGAACCCAGCAGTAGTGGTTCTCTTCGCCCGGTGTAGACCCGTCCCAACGCGGTGACTTCGACGGGGTCGCCTAGAGGAGTACCAGTCCCATGCGCTTCCACATAGTCAACATCGTCCGCTGTCAATCCAGCATCCTCAAGGGCAGCCCGGATGACTTGGGCTTGTCCTGCAACACCCGGAGCGGTGTATCCCATTTTGTTACTGCCATCGTTATTGACAGCGATACCCCGAACGACCGCGAGAATGCGATCACCATCGGTTTTAGCTTGAGAAAGGGGTTTTAGCACAACAACACCTACTCCCGAGCCCGGAACCGTTCCGTTAGCGTCAGCAGAGAAGGCACGACAGTGACCATCAGGTGACAGAATCATTTCAGGTTCGTAGAGGTAGCCACGATTTTGCGGAAACCTGATAGAAACTCCACCGGCCAGTGCCATCTCACACCGTCCCGTCCTCAGGGCATCGATCGCCATTGAAACCGCGACTAACGATGAAGAGCAAGCTGTTTGAATCGTCACCACTGGCCCTTTCAGATCAAGTCGGTAAGCGGCCTGGGATGCGAGAAAGTCTTTATCGTTTGCCGTCAACAGATGGAAGCCCGTAGACCCGGTAATCGTTTCACCGGCGGGCAACAGCACGTCATGGAGCCAAGTATTTTGACCGCTGCTCGCGAACAATCCGATGGAACGATCGGTGGCTTTTGGTGCGTAGCCAGCGTGTTCGAGGGCATGCCAAGCACACTCTAGAAACACGCGGTGCTGTGGATCAAGAATCAAGGCATCCCTAGCACCAATGCCGAACACAGTGGGGTCAAACGCCTCGGCATCATCAATAACTCCCCCCACCGGCACCCAAGCGGGATTATTGATGAGATCGAGAGGCATACCCGACTGAAGCAGGCTTTCCTTATCAAAGCGAGAAATGCCCTCCCGTCCTTCGATCAATAGCTCCCAAAAGGCTTCCAAGTTGGGTGATCCAGGAAAGCGACCGGCTGCGCCAACAACAGCGATCGGTTCAGCGCGGGCAGTCGGTATGCGTTCCGCCGTGCCACCTTCAATTGTTGGTGAGCGTTCCTCCAAAGTAAGCGTGACCTCTTGAGGTAGGAGAAGCTCCACCAAACTATCTAATGTTGGATGGCGGAATAGCTTTGACGAGGAAAGTGACACGCCCAAACGACTATGGATCAGCCCCTGCATTTGAACCAGTAGCAAGGAAGAGCCTCCGATGTCGAAAAAGTTATCGTTAGGATTGATAACGGTACGGCCAAGTAGCTCGCTCCATATTGCCTTGAGGCAGCGGCTAAGGGCGGCGGATTTCGAGTCACCTTTATCGCCAGCCTGCTGCGCCGCTTCAGCCGCCGTCGCTGTTTGCTGTTCCGATGATTCTATTTCGGTCGCTGGTAACCCAGACCAATCCACCTTTCCATTGGGAGTCAGTGGAACTCCTGTAATGAGCATCAAACCTGATGGGACCATATAGCCCGGAAGGGTTTGCCTAATGGAAGCCCGTAGATCCTCAATGATGAGAGTAACGCCGGGTTTGGGTAACACCCAGGCGAACAACCGCTGTTCTCCACGCCGATCCTGGCGCACCGTGCTAAGAGCTTGGGCCACGCCGGGGTAGTTGAGCAGTGTGGCCTCGATCTCACCTAGTTCTATGCGAAACCCGTCGAGCTTGACTTGCCTGTCAAGGCGGCCCAAATAGGTGAGGGTACCGTCAATATCTAATCTGACCCGATCGCCTGTGCGGTAAAACAGCTTGTTAGTTTCGCTTGGATGATCGAGGGCAGGAACCTTCACGAATCGCTTCGCCGTGAGTGCGGGTTGACCGAGATACCCCAGTGCTACCCCTAGACCGCCAATGACTAGCTCGCCCTCACATCCGGCGGGTACTGGCCTGAGATGGGAATCTACGACATGGGTTGAAACATTCGGTATTGCTCGACCAATGGGGAGAGACGTTCCCTCAACACTACCCTCAAAAACCGTGGCACATACGGTTGCCTCGCTCGGACCGTAGGCATTGAAAAACCGTCTGCCCTGCTTCCAACGGCGCGCCAGAGCTACCGGACAGGCTTCCCCCGCACTGACCAGCAGTTTAAGATCGGGATAATTTCCCTCGGGAAGTACGGCCAGCAATGATGGGGGCAGAGTTGCGGCGGTAATGCGATAGGTTCGCAGATAGGTGCCTAGTTCTGGACCGGCCAAGGCATCCTCTCGATTCGGGATGTACAAAGCGGCTCCACTGGCCAGAGCCATTACTGTTTCCCAGATGGACGCGTCGAAAGACAGCGAAGCAAACTGTAGGACACGATCCCCGGGGGCTAGGGAGAAGAGCTCGCGTTGAGATCGTATCAAAGACACCAGACCACGGTGGGATGAAAGCACCCCCTTGGGTTTACCCGTTGAGCCAGAAGTGTAAATAACATAGGCAGGTGTGTCTAGTTCAATTCGCGGCCATGCTTCATCCCTGGACACTGATAACGGTGCATCCGACAGCGTATCTATTAGGAAGATGGCGTTACCTTCGTCGAGAGGCAGAGACGAGCGGTGAACTGTGTTCGTGAGTACCAAGTCCGGAGTACAATCAAGGAGCATAAAGTGCACCCGTTCGGCAGGATAGCCCACATCAATGGGTATTACAGCAGCTCCTACTCTCCAAATCGCCAATATCGCCACTATGGCGGCTGATGACCGGGGCAGTGCCATGGCTATCAGGCTACCGGGTCGAATCCCTGCACTAGTAATTAGATGGGCTGCCAGCGTATTCGCCTGTTCGACCAACTGTCCATAGGTTAGTGTCTCCTCCTTGGAAATGACCGCTGGCATATCTGGCGACAGCTCGGCCCAAGCCGCAATAGTTTCGTGGGCAAGGCTGTGACCCACATCCAATCGTTCTCCAAGACCAAGCAACAGACGGTGCTGCAGTTCATCAGGGGTATAGATGGAAATGTTATCGAGGGGTTTGTCCGCACAACGAACCAGGGATTGCAGTATCTGATGGAGGTGGCGTAGCAGTTGGTTGCTGGCAGCCACGGCCACTAAGTGCCGATCTCGGACGATGGTCAGCCGCGGGCGTTCGGCCCATTCAGCTACAAGGGTGACGGCAAAGCTGGTGGACTCGCTTACTTGTGCGATCGAAACTCGTAGCCCCTCCACATCTAGATTCGTGGTTCTAGGATAGTTTTGGATTAGTACCAGACTGTCGAACGGCAATTTTCCTTCTGCCATTACCGCCGCAGCGATCGCCTGCGGTAATGGCAGCATGGCATAAGCATCGCGGTCTAGTCCCCGCGTCGCTAAAGTCTTCAACCAAGACCTTACAGTAGTGTCGTCAGGGATTTGGATCCGTATCGGTAATGTGTTGATCAGCATGCCGACCATTCGATTCACCCCCGCCAGATCGGGTGGTCGCCCCGAGACTGTCAGGCCAAACAGAACATCGTCAAGGCCAGTGTAACGAGAAAGCAGCAGACCCCAGGCCGCCTGAAGTACTAGTCCCACCGTCACACCGCTGGTGCGTGCCAGTTCCTCAATGGCCTGCACATCGTTGGCAGGCAGTTCCAGATGGTGATGGGCCGGCGCATTCGGTTCCTGCTCATTTGGTGCTAGACCAGATCCGATCAAACAAGTGGGCTCGGCTATGCCACTCAGTTCCTGCTGCCAGAAATGCTCTGCAGCCTGTTTGTCCACCGTATCTAGCCAAGTTAAATATTCTGAAAAGTCGGGGGCACTGCCGAGTGCCGCTGCCATCCCACCGCAGGCTTCTCGGTAGAGTGCCAGCAATTCCTCCATCACTACCGAAACCGACCACCCATCCAGGAGCAGATGATGGGAACTCCAGATCAGATCATGGCGTTCATCGCCAGTTTTCAGCAGGTGAAAACGTAGTAGCGGAGCCTGATGCAGTTCAAAGTTAGTGGCTCGGTCAGCTGCCATGAGAGCCGCGAGTCTCTGGGACTGATGGGTTCTGTCAAAGCCTGTCCAATCTCTCTCGACCCACGTGGGATCAACGTGCTTGTGAATAAACTGAAGCGGTGTGCCATCATCGGCGGTGTGGAAAGAAGCCCGTAGCAACTTGTGGCGCTTAATAAGTTGACACCAGGCGGAGCGAAAAGCGCTAGTGTTGAGGGAACCCTCTAAGACCAAGTGAAGTTGATTAAAATACGTCTCTTCCTGACGGTTGCTATGGAAAAATATCCCAGTTTGTAAAGGGGTGAGGGGCAGAATCTCTTCAATTCCTTGAGGTTTCTCAACGCCAATTTTGGTCGCACGGGCTACCGATGCAATTTCGCTTAGAGCCGCGACAATATCGTCTAGCAGGGCGGCAGCTTCTTCATGGCAGCCCGCTGCACCGGGATAGCCCAATTCCAACCGCAGATGTCCTTCAATTACACCGGCATTTAGCTCAAGTATGTGACTGCGGGGACTACGGGGAGAAATTGTAGGACCGCAGTCATCATCCACTGGCCGAAAATCCGCTTCGTTCCACCCCGGTAGAATACCCACAAAATTGACTAGAATTTCAGCGGGTGGTAGGGCGGCCAGCACCTGACCAGTCTGACTGCTAAGATAGCGCAAGAGACCGTAACTCAGCCCGTCTTGAGGGGTTTCTGTCACCGCTCGTCCAATATCACCCAAAAGTTCGGCAATATCTTCGTGCTTCTGGTTCAGAAGTAGCGGTATCACTGTCGTAAACCAGCCGACAGTGCGGGACAAATCGAAATCTCCAAAGGGGGAAACCCGACCATTTCTTTCTAGATCCACCCGCAGTCGATTGCCGTTACGCTGACGCAGTACTTTTAACAACGCCGCTAGAATCACCTCATCGGAACGAACTGCGAACAGCACAGGTGCCGTGCGCACAATATACTTGGTATCTATAGGGTTTAGTGTCCGTCTAACAGATGCACCTGCGCCATCACAGCCAGGCTGATCGCCTGCTTCGGGCAACAATCGATCTGCAGGATGTGCCAGCCGCTTTAACCAAAACGAAATATCGTCTAGGGCCGGTCCTGCGGCCAACTCGTTCATCCGCTCCGCCCACATTCTGAAGGGAGTACCCGAGGGACTCAACCGAGGCTGTCTGCCCCGACTCACCTCTTCGTAGGCGGTTTCGAGGTCAGTGAGGAGAACATCCCAAGATAGGACATCTACACAGAGATGGTGAATGCACACCAGCAAGCGCCCTTCGTCTGCCAGCAAAACCGCCGCTAGATTACGTCCTTGACCTGGGTCAAGGCTAGACTGCGCTGAGGCAAATGCCTGGGCTCGCCGCTCTAACCTCTCCTCGTTGGGGAAGGTAGATAGATCTAGGGTGATTAATGTTGGTGCTGGGATCGTTTCTGGAATAGCATGACGGAGCTGCTCTGAGGTACCAGAGACCGTTAGACCCAGAATGTCATGGCAGCGAACCAATGCTGTCAAGGCTGTTTGTAGTGCTTGTGCGTCAACTGCTTTGGGAACGGCGAGCACTACAGCCTGATTAAAATGGTGAGAATCGACGGTGATGAATTCGTGAAACCAAGCAGTGATAGGGGTTAGCGGTAATGGGCCGGAACCATTGCTTTGTTCGCTGTCGTTGTAAATGGGAGTGGCCGCTTTAGCGATCGCAGAAATCGTCTGATGCTCAAAAACTGTCCGCACGGTGATTAAAAGACCAGCTCGCCGGGCGCGGGTAACAATCTTAAGGCTGCTGATAGAATCCCCCCCCAATTCAAAAAAGTTGCTGTCCGGTCCAATTTCAGTAACCTGCAGTACATCTGCAAAAATCTCGCCGATGATTTGCTCGTGCCGATCATCAAGGGGCCGCACAGGCGGGGGAGACAGTGGAATGGGGCGTGCCGCGAGAGTTCGGCGATCGAGTTTCCCTGAAGGGGTTTGAGGCAGTTCATCTAGCCGCTCAATCAACCCAGGCACCAGGGCGGCGGGGACATTGTGACTTAACCAACTGCGCACATCAGCCAGAGCTGCCGTGCCGCTATAGAAAGCGCGTAATAGAGTACCACTGGCCCCATCCGGGCGAGCCACCACCGCTGCCAGCGCGATACCAGGACAGGATGCTAACAAGGTTTCAACGCCCGCCGGTTCAATCCGTACCCCGCGCACTTTAACCTGTTCATCGTCACGCCCCTCGAACATCAGGGTGCCATCGGGCCGACATCGCCCCCGATCGCCGGTCCAGAACGCGAGGGTTCCTCCGGGAACGCGAGGGCGAAATCCTGATTTTTCGCGAGTGTGAACATACCCTTGGGCAATTCCAGCACCTTCAATCACAATCTCACCAACCACACCTACAGGGACAGAATTACCTTGGGGATCGACTAGATAAACCTGAACATTGGCAAGTGGTAAGCCTAGCGGTACGGTGGATGCAGTAATGGGTAAAATATCTCGCCCGCAATCGAAGATTGTTGCCGTGATGGTAGTCTCTGTAGGACCATAGCCGCTCAACAACCGTACGGTGGGTGCGAGCATCATCCAACGTCTGACGGCAGAGGTATACACCCGATCACTGCCAGTCACCACCAAGCGCAGGTTAGTTGGGGGAGACGTTGTCTCCTCGTCCAATTTGCTGACCCAAGCGTGCCAGAACGGGGCTGGTAAGTTCACTACGGTAACACCGCTGGCGGTAATTTCATTCTCAAAAGCGTGGAGAGAGTCTGTTACCGCTGGAGATGGTATTACCACGGTGCCTCCGGCAAGCAGCGACGGCCAGATTTCCTCCAACGCCACATCAAAGTTTGGCGCTGCAAACTGTAGTACTCGATCTTGGTGACTCAAATCAAAGGCTTCAATGATGGCTAAGGTATGATTGACCAGAGCCGCGTGGGAGACTTCCACCCCTTTGGGTTGACCGCTTGAACCCGAGGTAAAACAGATATAGGCGAGATCCTGACGAGACCGATTGGAAACGGACACAGGAGATATTATTACTTCTGTAGGTGCTGGTAATATCGGCACAATAGGGTTGACCCCAGTCGGAAGTGGGCGACCGGAATCCGACCCGAAATCGGGAGCTACGATGACGTGAGTTAACCCTACCGACTCAATCAAGCCTTCAAGATACGTTAAGGGTGCGTCCACAGGCAGAACAACAAACGCTTTACCCGCTAACCAGATCGCCAGCATGGAGACCACCAGTTCCGGACTGCGTGGAAGCCAGATCCCCACTAACTGAACGACATCGGTGTCCCAGGATAGCCGGTCAGAGAGCAGGCGTGCCCGGTGCAGCAGTTGACCCGCCGAAACAGCCTCTCCTTCCGTGGTCATTAGGGCGATCGCATTCGGATTGCCAGCAAGACGAGTTATCAGCATCTCATCCAGCGTCTGATTGGGTCGCGCTCGCTGGGGACCTTGCCATACGGCACGCGTTTCATCCGCGATTACAATTTGGGAGATGGATTGCTCTGGAGCCCGGGAGACGGCTTGACAAAAGCTCACAAAATGCTGGACAAAACGCTCAACGGTGGACGGCTCGAACAGATCTGGATCGTATTCAAGATATCCTGTAAACGGGGTGTCTGGCGTGGCGGATAGCTCCAGTGCCAGATTGAGATCCACCTCCGGTGCCATAGCTGGCACCGTCAGCGAACGCGCTTCAATGCCAGGCCAAGCTAGCTCGGAGAGGGGCGCGTTTTGCAGAACGAACATCGCCTGGAACAGGGGATTGCGGTTCAAGTAGCGGGGCGGATTGAGTGCATCCACTACCCGGTCAAAGGGCACATCCTGGTGGGTCATCGCCTCTAGACTGACGCGCTTAACCCGCTCCAGCAAAGTAATGAAGCTCGGATCGTCAGATAGATCCAAGCGCAAGGCTACCGTATTTACAAAAAAACCAACCAGATCGTGGGTTTCGTGACGCTCACGACCCCCGATCGGGCAGCCTACTACCACCTCATCTTGCCCTGTCCAACGAACGAGCAGAGCCGAATATACGGCTAGGTAAGCCATAAACGCTGTTGCTCGGTAGTGACTGGCAAGATGCGATAGATTAGCATCTTGCCCTAACGGAAACCGCAAGGATGCGCCGCGCATTCCCCGCGTTCGAGGTCGTGGCCGATCCAAAGGTAGGGCTAATTCAGCTGTTCCTCCAGTCAACGTCTCGCGCCAATACCTAACCCTGCCGTCCAAGGTCGGCTGATCCAGCAGCGCGTGTTGGGAGAGAGCAAAGTCAGAAAACTGTATTGGTAGCACTGGCAGTGCCGCATCTTCACCTGTAACCTCCGCCCGCATGAACGCACTCAAATCGCGAAACAATAGACCCATAGACCAGCGGTCGGAGATGATGTGATGGATATCAATGACAAGCAGACGGTGAGTCTGGGAGAATTCCACCAGTCGAACGAGGAATAACGGACCATTAGCCAGATCGAAAGACGCTTCTGCCTGCTCGTGGATAATCTGCTCAATTTCATTAGGGGAGCCGCGCTTTGGGATAACCTCTTCAAAGGGGGAATCCATGGGCGTTAAAAAGACATCCTCACCCCGCTCTCGAATGGTCGAACGCAGGATTGGGTGGCGGGCCGTTAGGGAGGCGATCGCCTGGTTAAAGGCATCAATATCTAAAGGACCCACCAGTTCCCAGGCTGCCATCATCCGGAACACGGCACTGGTGTTCTCAAGCTTATTCAAAAACCACAACCGCCGTTGGTTATGCGTTACCGGGGCTTCAACCGCTAGACTAGCCCGAGATGCGGCTGGCGATGCGGGCATCCGTAAAATCGCCATCAGTTCCTGCTTACGGGCTGTCAGTTCCACTCGTAAATCTTGGCTAATGGCCTTTACTGGACCCCTTACCCTGAGTAGTTCCCCTTCTATGGCTAAACTAATACCAGCCTGCTCAAGGTCATGCAAAAGCTGGTCAACGGGTCTATTTTTTGGACTCATAGCGTAAATTCCTCCCAGTCATTTTCTTCATCGGATGCAGCTGTGCGAAGCAAGCGCTGTACCAGCGAGGTCATAGAGCGAAGCGTAGGGTTGGCAAACATTTCCCCGATGGGCAACTCAATTCCAAAATGGTCTTCTATTCGCGTCTGAAGCCGAACCAACTGGATGGAATGTCCGCCTAAATCGAAGAAACTGATGTCAAGTCCCACCTGGTTTCTGCCCAGTAGCTCACTCCAAATGGTTGAAAGATCCCGCTCAACCGTAGTGCTATCCCTTTCTACTAAAGAGCACTGAGCCATCTCTGAAATGTTCATGTCAGGGACATTGAGACGATGGAACTCTGCTTTAAGAGACGACCAATCAACTTTTCGATTGGCCGTCAGAGGTACTGCAACAATTTGGACGATGGCTGAGGGTACCAAATGATTTGGCAAATGTTGTTTGAGTGCTTGACGAAGCGTCAAACTATCCAATTTGGCACCAGGCTCACCCACTACCCAAGCCACCAACTGGGGTTCTCCGATCTGATCCGGGCAAACCGACACCAGGGCCTGTGCAACGCCATCACAATTCATCAAATGAGTTTCGACCTCGCCCGGCTCGATGCGGAAACCGCGTAGTTTTAATTGACGATCGATTCGCCCCAGAAAAGTCACCGTGCCATCGGCTTCCATCCTGACTCGATCACCCGTTCGGTAGCGACGCCCCTGCGCTGTTTGCTCAAACCGTTCGGCGGTGAGATCGGGCAACCCTAGGTAGCCCAGCGCGACACCGGGCCCGCCAATAATCAGTTCCCCAGCTACTCCTATCGGCACTAGGTGTCCCGTTGGATCCACAACGGTTAGGGAAGCTCCGCCGAATGGGCGACCGATGGTGCCTGGCCTAGCTCCTTTCTGATAAGTTGCCAATGCTACGGTTACTGTTGCTTCGGTGGGGCCATAGGCAATGAACAAACGGCGATCGCATGACCACGCGTTTGCTGTTTCCGGCGAGCAAACCTCTCCACCGACCGAGACAGTTCTCAATTTTGGGAGAGTACCGGGCTGGGTTGCTGCAAGCACGGCTGCTGGCACTTGCATATGGGTAATGTTGGCCATTGCAAGAGTACGGTTCAAGTGCTTCCCTGGCATCACATCCACGTGCGGGGGTACCACCAATGTTGCCACCGCACTGACTGCCATAGCAATATCCGAAAGCGCCACATCGAAAGCTGGGGAAACCACCTGTAATACCCGATCACCTTGACCCAAGTCATAGGCCATCGACAACGCACATCCTAAGCGGCAAAGGGCGGCCTGAGTAATCATCACGCCTTTAGGGGTGCCGGTCGTTCCGGAGGTGTAGATGATAGCGGCCACGTCATCAGGGTCGGGGGAAGAAACTAGTCCTGCTATCGGTGCGGACGGTACGGCACCCAAGATACTATCAAGACTTAGCTGTGGACAGGGATAGTCGAGCGGAATATCCGTCAGTACCGCTACCACCCCCGCGTCCATGAGCGTAGCGGCGATCCTCTCCCGCGGATAGGTGGGGTCGAGCGGAACAGCAACTGCTCCTAGCCGCCACACCCCGAATAAACTGGCGAGCTGTAGGGGGGAAGGCTGCGCCAGTAGCCCTACTCGGTCTCCCGTCCCTACACCTAGACCTTGAAGTCGTTGAGCCGTGACACTTGCCCGCTGATTCAGCTCGGCATAGGACAGGGATGAGGTCAAGTCCCACACTGCCGTCGCGGCCGGAGAGGTTAGTGCCACATGAGCCAAGACTGCGTCTAGACGAGTTGCAATGGGGCTAGAAGCCGCTTCAGCAGTCAGCACGGCTCCACAATCTGGATTATCAATACTCAAGAGCGGCAGTCGTTCGATTTGTGTGTCTGGCTCAGTAGCCGCTGCCGCCATTAATTGCTCCAGACCCCGCGCTAAGCGTTCAGCCACCGCCCTCGGCACGCGTCGGGTGGCATATTCAATAACCAAGCGCGGTCCGTTAGTCATCTGAGTGACCACAAAAGCAAGATCAACTCGCGCCTCGGGAGAGTTAGGCATAGCGAAGAGACGGCTCGAAAGCTCCGGCAAGCGGAGATCCCAATCGCTGGCATCTTCAACAATCACCATGCTACGAATCGCCTCACTATCTGGTTGAGTAGGCCAGCCCATACCTGTGGCTTGGAGCCAAGGGAGTGGAACATCCTGATACCGCATCGCTGTCAGCAGGGCAGTCTTAGTCGCCTTAAAGGCCTGCCGAAACGTTGGGGCATCGGCAAGATCGACCTTGAGCAGAACCGTGTTGGCTAAAAATCCAACCACAGACTGTAATCCCGGTGTATTTCTGCCAGCTTGAGGAAAGCCTAGAAGAGGATGTTCGGTATCGCCGAAGCGCGTCAGCAAAACCGCCCAGATTGTTAGCATTGATATAAAACGGGTGACCCGTTCTTCCTGAGCTAAGGCTTCAAAGGCTGTGAGAGTATCTGTACCGATCACCACCTGATCCACGGCGACTTGTCCACCCCAGGTCTTATCTGTCGCGATACCTGACAATCGGGGGGATTCACCTCCCATGAGGCTTTGTTGATAATCCTTCAACTGCTTCGCGATCGCGGGACAGACGGTCTGCTGCCACCGAGCGATATCTCCCAGTTGTAGGAGAGGCGGCGGCAAGGCGGTGGTGCTATGGACAGACCACAGGGCTGCCAGTTCTTTAACCAGAACCTGCCCCGACCAGCCATCGCAGGCCACATGGTGGTTTACCCAAATCAAGACATGGCGAACCGGTTCGAGTTTGACCAAATGAACCCGCAGTGGTAATTCCCTCTCCAAAGCAAAAGGGCGACAACGGATATCTGCCAGCAAAGACTCTAAGACCGCTACGGGATCGACAGCGGCTGATACGTCGTGACGAAAGAGTTCTAGCTCTTCCGAGGTAACTACTTGTACTAGCTCATCATTTTGAATTGCTAGGTGGGTGCGTAACGCGTCGTGACGGGTCACTAAATGCCTGATAGCGCTCTCAAGCTGGGGGACATCGAGCGATCCATTTAACTCATAGGCAATGCAGAGATTGTAGGCACTACTGTTGGGATCGTCCTGATAGTGAGTCCAGAGCCAGCGCTGATTACTAGTGGCAGGGGCTAACCCGGTTTCCAACGATGGACAGGGTGGCGGTAACCCCTCAACATCAGGGGTGATAATACGACGGACGAATGCTCTGAGGCTCGGTGTTTCAAAGAGGGTAGAAACTGCGATCGCAGAATCCATCAGCTCGCTGATCTGGTTGATGGCCATGATCGCTTGCAAAGAGCCGCCGCCACAATCAAAGAAATCGTCGTCAGGGCTATTGATCGGCTGCGCCAGCATCTCAGACCACACATTAGCTACCAGCTCTTCTAACGGATCTAGGATATCAGTCTTAGGAATCTCCGCGTCTGTATCCAGATCCCTGGCAGGACTCGGCAAGGCTGCCAGGTCAATTTTGCCACTCGCATTAAGCGGCAACGCATCCAAAATCATAAATGAGGCCGGAATTAGAGCCCGAGGCAATCGGTGGGAAAGCCAAGCTCTTAAGGAGGCTACTGTCACACCCGCTTCAGCAGCGACGTAGGCTGTCAGCACCATGTTATCCTCTGGCGGTGCTACTGTCGCGCTGACATAGGCGGCATCTACCCCAGGATGATCCTCCAGGGTAGCCTCAATTTCAGTGGGTTCAACCCGTACCCCCTGAATTTTGACTTGGCGATCCATCCGACCCAGATACACAAGCCGTCCATCGCCATCCCACAGACCTAAATCACCCGTGGCAAATATTGGTTCGTCTATAGGTTTTTCTGTAGGTTTGTCGTCGTTTAAATTCCGCTGGAAAGCCGAAGAATTGCCGTGGAGATAGCCTCGCGCTACCCCTACCCCACTGATGGCGATCTGGCCAGGTGCACCGACTGGCAGCACCTGACCAGCGCGATCCAAAACGAAGATGCGGTTTCCTTGTATGGGCACACCAATGGGGATCGGGGCTGTGTCTGAGATGTCGACCCTATGCCAGGTTGCATCCGCCGACACCTCGGAAGAACCATAGAAATTTACCAGAGCCGCATCAGGTACAACCGTGTAAAAACGCTGAACGAGTTGAACCGGCAAGGTTTCTCCGCTGCTGACACACAGCCGTAGACTTCGCAATTTACTTTCTATGTCTGGTACCCTGTCGAGCATAGCCCGCAGTAGCGACGGCACCATTACAATACGTGAAATTCGCTCTCGGGCAATCAGTGTCGCTAATGCCCTAGGGTTAAGGGCCGTATCCCTATCCGCCACAACAGCCCGAAGCCCCCAAATGAGAGGGCCAAAAATCTCCCCGATGCAATCGACAAACATCAGCGATGTCTTCAGGCAAATCGCCTCATCAGGTTGGACAGGCCACTGACGTTCCATCCAAAGAATACGATTGACCATACCCTTATGGAGTCCCACGACTACCTTGGGGCGACCGGTGGATCCCGATGTATAGATTAAATAAGCAGGATCCTCAGGGCTGACGCGTGGTAAGGATACTAGAGCTTTTGCCGTGTTTTTCGTATCGTAGTCCGTTAGCGTCACAATGGTGACGGCGGCTGACTCGGGCAGCCATACTGGTCGCTGTCGCGCGATCAATCGGGTGGCACCACTGTCCGCTAGCAGGCTGGCAAGCCGCTCTTCAGGCAAATCTGGCTCTAGAAATAACACCGCTCCTCCAGCTAACACCACTGCAACAGCCGCAATCACCAAGTCGATTGATCGATCGAGACAGATAGCGATCGGGAAACCAACCGTGGGTTTCTCCACTGGAGTCTGGGCTACCAGAAAATGTGCAAGGGCTGTGGCCTGCTTGATTAAGGTCTTATAGTCAAGGGTGCGATCGCCTTCACACAGAGCAATCTTATTGGAATGAAGCCGAGCACGTTCCAGCAACAAATCCCCCAAAGACTGATTGATGGTTTCTAGATGGGATGGGTTGAGTCGCTGGGTCAGGGCCGCCGCTGCTTGGGAATCGATTAGCGGCAGCCTATTAAACGCGATGTCAGGCCTTGCCATGGCGGACTGTAGTGTTGTGCTGATGGCGGTAGTAATAGCGATCGCGACGGACTTAGGAACTAAATCCTCACGAACCTCAATCTGGCCAGAAATCCCAACACCGTCGTCCACCAGTTCCAGAGCGATATCAGCTCGAGCGTCAGGGCTAGGGAGTGGCATCAGCGTTGGTAAATCCGCTCCCCCCCTAGCGGGCAAAAAGTTAAAAAGAGCCTGAAATAGAGGAGCAACCCCAGCACGACGCTGAGGTTTGACGAGTGCTACAACATCCGCGTAGCCGATGGTCGTGTGCTTAAAATCTGTCGAACAAACGCGCTGTAGCTTTTGGACAAGCACCTTAAAACTCGGCTCACCAGATAGATCGCAGCGCAGTACCACTAAGTCTGAGAGACAGCCGACAATAGTTTCGGATCCAGGTGTATCGCGATTGTCGATAGCGGTACCAATGCTAACGTCTTCACTCAGGGCAAAACGACCCAAAACCCCAGCATAGGCTGCTAGGAAGACGAAAAACGGTGTTGTTCCGTTCGCTACCGCAAACTGGCGAATATCCCTAACCAGCTGGGGGGCAAAGGTTAGTGCAGTATATGTAGAACGTCTCCCCAGTCCGCGACCAGAACGACGAGCCGCGGGCAAGTCAAGTACAGGCAGCTCACCTGCCAATCTTTCTAACCAATAGGACTGATCAGCCTTAATCTTCACCTCGTTTGATGTAGCCGTTCGCCAATAGTAATAGTCAGCTGGCTGAAAGGGATCGTCGAGCAGGAGGTTCGTGTCATCTGGATTACTGAGTAGCTGCTCTAGCTCCTCAACCAAACGCCCGATCCCAGTCCAATCAATGATGGCATGATGAAAGACTAGCAGTAGCGTATTAGCCGCAGTGGGATCGCTGAAGATAGACGCACGCCAGAGTGGCCCCTCATTCATTCTCAAACGCCTGGCAAGTTGGCGTTCGAGGAGACCGCAATCACTAGAATCTCCCTCAAGATACTCCACATCTTTTGGCGCAACGACATCTATTCGCTCGAACACACCATCGGAGGTCTCCTCAAATCTGGTGCGCAGAGCTTCATGACGCTGAAACAACTTCTCAAAAGCCAAATTGAGTGAAGATGCGGAGAGGGATCGACTAAACCTTACCAGACAACCTAAGGTATTTAGCCCAGGAATACCTTCAGTACGCTCTTGAAGCCAGAAGCGATATTGAGCTGAGCCAGCTAGACGATCACAACGGCTAGATTTTTCGGAACGATTTGACAGGTTGGCATCCAGGATGGTGAATCCGTCTTTCTTTAAAAGTTCTGCGAGCGAAGAGCGTTCATCAAATACCATTCTTTTAATCCTAATTCGTTTTTGATCTCAAGCTTTCTAAATGTTTGGCAACTGCAGACACCAGTCCTTCCTGCTTCTCAATCGCATATAATTCGATGGTTAACGATTCAATGGTAGGGTTTTGAAATATAGAGGCAGACGATAGCTCAACAAAGAATAACTCTGACAATTGACTAGAGAGCTGGCTAGCCAGCAAAGATGTTCCCCCCAGCATAAAAAAGTTGTCATAGATGCTCGGTTGATCGATGCCGAGAATAGACGAGAAAGTTTCGGCCACTAAACGCTCCACCCCATCACGGGGAGCCACCCATCGATCGGTTGCGTGTGATATCATCCCAGCAATGTCAACTTGCCCTTGTGCATCCCGTAGAATTTCTGGCGCATTGCGCACTAAGACCCAAGCCTGGCGCGACAGATTATCCGGATAGCTGAGCACAACAGCAGATTGTTTCCCTTTCACCCAAGCCGTCGGTCGGTTCAGTGGCGCGGGTGTTGTCAGTGCGAAGGCGGCATTAGCGGGGTGCTGGTCGTTGAGACCGACGAGCCAGTGAGTGCCCGGACGCAAGAGGGCAGCTTCGATGACTAACAAACCAGTTTCAGCATCAAGTGGGACAAGCCCATCTGAGCGCACTAAAGCTTCATTGGTTTGACCCTTGCTTAACCCAATATCCATCCAGGAAGAACAAGATAATAGTGAGACCCGAGCACCGCTCATCGTTAGCTTATGTGCTGCCTCAGATAGAGCGGCATGCACGGCAGCATATCCCATAACCCGACCCCCCACCTGACCAACGATCGATCCTATCACTAGCAGTTGGGCGGCTGGTCTTGTTTCCAACAGTGTCGCCAGTGCGGCGAGACCACCAAGGCTAGTACGTTGCATGGTCTCAAGATCGACGCCATTATCATCAGCTAACCGAACAGCACGGCCCGAGCCCGCCGCATGTAAAATACCTGAAAGAGATTGACCCAATGCACATTCTCGCTCATGCACAGCATCCCGTAGTTGATCGAGATCGGCAACATCGGCCTTTATGTATTGGACATCCCCCAAGCGTTCAAGCTGCTTCAATCGAGCAGCCCGTTCCGGCGATAAATCGATATTATCCGTGCGACCAATGAGAAGAACGTTTGCCCCGTGGCTCAGTAGCCGCTCACAGATCAAGCTACCCAGTCCTCCCAAACCACCACTAATGAGCCAGAGGCTGCCAGGCGTGATCGCTTCCTGCAACGTAGCCAGCGGCGGCTCAACAACTTCAAAACGAGGAACAAGTGCCTTGCCGTCCCGCCACGCAACGACCGGCTCAAAGCCACAAACACCCTTCAGGATGACGCTCACATCATTAAAACTCGGCATCGGTAGGTCAATTAATTGCCACCGCACTTCTGGTAATTCCAAGGCCAGCGAACGAATTAGCCCAGGTAAAAGGGCGTGATTGTAATTGATGCGCTCGTCAGGATTAGTTGCCACCGCACCGTAGGTCAGAACAACGACAGAGTAAGTTTTTTTGCCTCTCGTGGCTATAGCCCGAGCTAAGGAAAGAAGAGAGCGAGTAGCATGAACAGTCGAATCGGCGGAGTCATTATAGCCCCAGGCATGGAGAATTGTATAGTGCTTACCGTCAAGAGTCGCAATCGCGTCTATCACCTTACCGTGACCGATCGCGTCATCCGAGGCTATTGCCCATGTATTATTGCTCAAACGCTTCGTTTCAGAAGATCTTATGATCTGAACTTGGTAATCATGGGGGTTAGGAACTAACCACTGAAGCTGTTCTTGGTTGCCGACAAATATCAGATCGATGTTCGCTGGATTAATGACAGTTGGCTCCTTCAATCGCACTGGTCGCTCGACCCAGATCTGACGATGCAGTGGTATCTCAGAATAGTCCGAGCTACCCAAAAGGCCGTTCACTCGCTCCTGGATTGCATCATAAACACCCGCTTCCCAATTTTGTCTCAACTTTGTTTTAGAAATCTTACCGATTCCGGTTCGAGGAAAATCCCTAGCCGATAAGAGCAGTAAGGTCTCGATTACCAACCCAAGTTGTAGGGATAACGTATTCCTAATTGCCTTGACAAGCTCTGCTACTATGCTGTCGTCATCAGTAGCCATTTCCGGAATCATACTGAAGAACAGCACAATCTCGTCGGTGGTTGAGTTCTGCGAACGAAATGGTACAGCGGCTACGCAGTTACTATCTATTCCAGACAAGGAGGCCACAATTTGCTCGACCTCAAAGGCGAATATTGTTACTCCGTTGATGTTGATTTTGTCATTTGAACGCCCTGTCAGATATAGATTGCCATTGGCGATAAGACCAGCATCACCCGTATCAAACCAATCCCTAGCAGCGTGGCAATTGCTGGCTCGATCTGGAAACCCATGATACCGAGAAAACAGCTGAGGACTGGCAATCTGCAGGTTGCCAATTTCTCCTTCCTTCACGACTTGCTGCTGGCTGTTAACAATGCGTAGAGAGCTGCCAGCAACTGGACTGCCTAAACTGGAAAGCGATCCTAGCGTTTGACCCAGCTTGCCTAAAACAATACCCGAGCAAGTTTCTGACATACCGAATGTAGGAACTATGATGTCGTCGCGCTCCACACCGTATATTTTCAATACCTCTAGAAACTGCTTCAAAGACTCCTCATTGACTGCCTCACCAGCATTTAAAACGGTTCGCAGGGAAGACACATCCCATGGCTTGGACTGGGCTAACGCTGCTCTAGCAATCAAACTATAGGCGAAATTCGGTGCCCAAGTTCTGCTAACACGAAAATCGGAGACGAAGTCTAACCACCGTGATGAGTCGGCAAGAATGTAGTCTGTACTTGTGTGGATCTGGTCACAACCTGCAAGCATCGGCACTAAACTTGACCATACCAGCGCGCCCACATGATCCAGGGGCATCCAGTTAAAGAAAATGTCCGTCTCGTTTACTTTCAATCCATCGATCCCAAACCCAACCGCCATTGCCAGTATCGCGGCATGGGACAGATGCACCCCCTTGGGGATGCCGGTACTACCTGATGTCAGTAAAATTAAAACTGAATCCACCGACTCACAGCTCACCAAGTTGCAGGCTTCTGGGCACTGTAAGCGAGAAATGTCTAGGGTCTTCACAGATTTAGTATCGTTGCCAAATGAACTTGGCAAAGTAGCTTTAGTTAAAACTGTGGGATGGTCGAGCAGTTGCCAAGCTGCGTTCAGGCGCTCGAAAGTGGCAGGATTAGAATTAGCTTCTGGTACGCCGATGGGGGTCACGATGATGCCGCCAAGTATGCAGGCCCACAGCGCCCCCATAAAGTCCTCAGCATTGGAACTGTCAAGTAGAACGCAATCTCCTTTACCAATCTGGGCATTCTGAAGACCACCGAGGATAGAGAGTGCTCGCTGATACAGTGATGCATATTTTTCATGCCGGTGGGTTCCATTCAATGCACCGTAGATTACGGTTTTGTCATTAGAGGCAGCCCGTTGAATGCCTTCACCAATTGTTCTGGGAAAATTCTTGGGAAATACTAACGAGGGTCCATGGAGCACAGCTAACTGCTCGGATAGACTGTGGCCAACCTCAACCGACTTGACTGGCTTACTAACACCGGATGGCTCACGAAGGCTAAATGGCGTAGAGGCTTTGACTCGATTCGGCACCAGCAAGGATTGTCGGATATGTTTACGAACACTGTTTGGCACAGAAACTACTGCCACATCTTCAACATCTGACAGACTAATGAGTTCATGCCGAATCTGGTCTAGCTCCTGCGCTGTCCATACTGGTAAATACTCAAGTTCCGTGTCGTTTCCCAAACGGTTCACTGGTACAAGGGCATCTAGCTGCCAGCGCAAAGGCAGAGATTTGTTCGATAATCGGCAAGCCCCTGGACCAGCAACATAAGCAATCCGTTTGACAGACATTTCTTTACGACACACAGATCTCATATCCAAGACCCGAGCTTCGACAATGCCCGGATAGGCGAGCAAAGCCAACTCAATATCACCATACTCCTCACAATCCCCCGAAACCATCGACCTACATAAACTATGACCGAATACCATTTAAACTCTTTTAGTTTGTTAAGTTTAGTCTGTTAAGCTGTCCGTAATTTAAATCGCTGGTTTCGGGGGCTGAACCCCTTGCTATGCTTGGATTACCCTAGAAACCTAGATGACTAACAGCTTAATGGTCAGGATAGCTTACTTAGAGCACTTCAGGTATTTTTTTAATAAAATTTAAGGTTCGCTACAGAGTTGAATTTATACATAAAACTTTACGTTTAAATCCCTGAGAACAGGCGTTCGCCCAGGGAGATAAAATCGCTCCTTCGTAAGGCGAGCGGATATTTGCCGACATCCACGACGAGCGATAGCTTCCGCACGGCGCAGACCGTGCCATCAATAGACCTCTTGCAAAAGTTTTTTATGGTATGATGGACGGTTTATCTATTTCGTCTTTGAACTTCTAAATTTATGATCTTTCCACCATTATTTTTCCACAGATACGGTTAATCAACTCTCAATACATTATTCGCACGACAAAGATATCTAGCTTGTTATTCTCAGCTAAATTAAAAGAATATATAGCGGTTCTCGCATTTGTGCGGCACACTTAAACCTTTGCCGATTAAGCTGTTCAGGATCGGAAATGTACCTCTTCTGAATCAGAAACGCTATAGTTAGTTTTTTGCTTAGGCTTTTGAACCTAAATCGTTATTGTAAATTCCAGCGATTAAATGACTTCTTAATCCAAATTTATATCGGCGATTTCGATAGGGGTAAGAGAGAATTTTGAAGATTTTTAAACAGCGATTAGCATTTTCTACAGCTAAGCTGTTCAGCATCTAAATAGCGTATAATAGAAACAGTAACCTATTCAAATATCAATAGCTATGCTGGCCCCTAATCACCAGCAATTCTCATTTTGAAAAAAATCAGATAAAATTCTCTTATTTAAATAGAGAACTTGTGTAGAAGCATTATTCTTTGACAGATAATTATCATCCAACCCTGGAGATAGACAGGTTTTAATAACCTTGTCCATTAAAAATCGATTTCAACTCATAAATCTGGATAAAATTTTAACAAAATTTTTAGTTTTTTTATAAACAACTTTCTTTTTCTCCTTCAAGAGTTCTGACATTTTCAACTAGAATTTACTTTTTTAAATGGGACATATTCAGTGAGAATAAATGAGAAAAATTCCGACCAATTCTTAAACCAAATAAATTTTAATAGGGTACGAATATCATTAAAAAAAGAAGTCCGAGTTACTAATAGCTCACGAATCTTTTGATAAGTATGATTAACTAAATCTAAAACGGTATGAAATAAAAAAGCTAGTAAATTTAAAGACAACAAGAACTCGCATAAATGACTTTGACCATGACCAAAATTATGTTCTAAATTATAACCGTGATTTTTAAGAACGTTATTTCCTTCATTCTCAACTTTCCATTTGCTGCGCCCAGCTTTGACAATTTCTTCGACATTATTTTCCTTGATTTTATGATTAGTTATCCAATTATTTTGGTAGATAATTTTCTGGGTTTTCTCATTAATAACAGTCACTTCACACCAATTAACTTCGAGACTTGAGTCGCCCTCTCTTAAGGGAACTCTAGAAGCATAACGATAACGATAAATTAGATTTTTTCGTTTATCCCATTGTTTCTTTTTAACGGTTGTAATTTCGCCACTTTTTTATAAAAATTCTAGCCATTCATATAAAGTTTTATGCGACGTTTCCAGACAAACAAAAATAAAATTATAACCTTGTTTTACCGCTAATTCACAAACAGGTTCGTGAGAATATAAGTCGTCTCCTAAAAGAGTTACAGGATAACCATAAGCTGTTCAGCATCTAAATAGCGTATATAGCGTTTCTGATTCAGAAGAGGTACATTTCCGATTCTGAACAGCTTAATCAGCAAAGATTTAAGTGTGCCGCACAGATGCGAGAACCGCTATAATAGAAACAGTAACCTATTCAAATATCAATAGCTATGCCAGCCCCTAATCACTTGAATTCCGAACAAAAAGAAAAGTTACAAAAAGCACTGAAAGAAGAAGAAAATCCTTACATTAGAGAAAGAGTTTTGATATTGTTGTTGTTAAATGACGGTAAAACTCAAGTCCAAATCTCCAAACTCATTGGGTGTTCACTG
>NZ_JADBUB010000198.1:0-14472 GCF_020245865.1 Microcystis sp. M169S2 | reverse complement strand
TCATCGGGTAATTTTGAGAGATTGGCAAGGGTTCTTTTTTTGACTTGATCTCCTTCTCGATAGGACTCTCGAAGAAGAACGGCGGGGGGGGAATTACGGTTAGGAACTTTTTCTATATACATGGCTATCATTTTAGCAAATAGAGAGAATTCTTGTCCATTAAGAAATTTTACAAATTACATGGGTACACTAAGAAAAGTTAAGGGGTATATCCATTGATGGATAAGGGTTTCGGCTATTATGGTATATATGTATGGGGGAAGTTCAGTTATATATAGCGGTTCTCGCATCTGTGCGGCACACTTAAACCTTTGCCGATTAAGCTGTTCAGTATCGGAAATGTACCTCTTCTGAATCAGAAACGCTATAACATTAATAGTATTTTTAGATAATTTTTGAGATGCAATGACGGATACGGAACTAGGACAGCGTATGCAGAAATTACGAGAGAACGCTGGGTTAACTCAAAGAAAACTAGCGCAACGGTTAGGTGTGACAGTGCAAACCGTAAGCAATTGGGAAACAGGCTACAGGGAACCGAGAATGAACCCATCCCAAACATTAAAGCTATGTCAATCCCTTAACTGCTCACTTGCACAACTAGCTGGAGCGATCGCACCATGCCAAAAGGACTGATACTAAATCCGTTGAGTATAGGTTACATATCAGACAGGCAAAAGGCAAGAGGCAAAGGGGAGAATAAATAATCAGTTTTTAATAACTGGATTTAGTATGACATATCTAGGTATCCCCAATCCCGCCAGCGATCGCAATTAAAGAAAATATAGGAGACAGAAAATGGCTAACGAAACCGTTACTTATTCCCTAGAAGCTGTTCTGACAAGGATCGAGGGGAAAATAGACTCCCTACAAAGAGATGTCAATCAAAAATTCGACAAAATCGATGAACGGTTAACCAAAGTAGAAATAGGACAATCGGAGATCAGAGGGGACATTAAAGCTTTAGATGAGCGACTAACTACAGAAATTAAGGGACTAACGACAGGGGTTGCCGATCAGGAATTTACCAACCGGGGGATTTTTATCGTCCTAATTGTCGCCATTTTAGGAGGGGCTGCTAAACTTTTTGGTTTTTTCCCCAATTCCTGACAGCGATCGCTGTCGGTTAGGCCGAGGTTGACACTAAAGACCTAATGTAAATTCTAAAATCCAGTTGATTCTTCTCGAACGAATGCCATCGGTCTCTAGATTCAACTATAACCCCAAACGCTGCTTTTGACGGGCTTTATAGGAAGCTAACAGCCAGATAGAGCCAGAAATCAAAGAAGGAGCAAGGACGAAAAAAGTGGCCATGGTCACGGGATGTTCCCGGGCCCAGACCCAATAAATCATCACGGCAAAAATCAAGCCACAGTAAGCTAGTCCTAGAAAGGGGATGCCAATGACCAAAACAGCGAATCGAGTATCTTTATCCATAAAATATCGGGATGGCAGCGAAAATTTAGCTGATGGGTTCCGCTTGTCTCTCTCCTTATTTATAATCTTCCTTCTGGGATTGCTGGCGGAAAAATAAGGTATTTTTTAGAATTAGGCGCTGATTATTGGGGGACTTTCCTTGCCGAAACAAAGATTAGATTTATTATTAGTAGCCAAAAATCTCTGTGATTCCCGTCAACAGGCACAGCGATTAATTCGCGCTGGAGAAGTGAAAGTCAATCATCAAATCATCGATAAACCGGCCACAGAAATCGATCCAGAAGCGGCGATCGAGGTTAAGCAGAAACTGCCCTATTTGTCAAGGGGTGGCGAAAAATTAGCCAAGGCCTTAGAATTGTTTGCCATCGATGTCAGCGATCGCATTTGTTTAGATGGAGGCATTTCCACGGGGGGATTTACCGATTGTCTCTTGCAAAAAGGAGCAAAACGGGTTTATGGGGTCGATGTGGGTTATGGACAAGTGGCCTGGAGTTTACGGCAGGATCAACGAGTTGTTTTGCTAGAAAGAACTAATTTTCGCTATTTAACCCCAGAAAAGTTATACGGACAGGAAAAACCCGCCGATTTAGCAGTTATGGATCTGTCTTTTATTTCTCTGACCAAAGTGTTACCGACCCTGTGGACGCTATTAAATCCACCGCGAGAGGTGATTTTATTGGTCAAACCCCAATTCGAGGTGGGACGGGAAAAAGTCGGCAAAAAAGGGGTAGTTCGCGACCATCAAGACCAAGCATCGGCGATTTTTCAGGTTTTACAGGCCGCAGAAGTCTTGGGATGGTTCTATCGGGGTTTAACTTGGTCTCCCATTACCGGACCTGCGGGTAACGTCGAGTATCTTCTCTGGTTATCCACCGATACCGGCCCAGTTAGTCCCAGTTTAGCCGCGATCGCAGAAATCACCCAAGCAGCGATCGAACAGTTTTAAACTGGGTATTTTCTCAGGGAAGTCGGGAGAGGGGGAGATTTTCGGAAAACCCTTGACAAATGGCGAGACTTGCTTTATGCGTGGTGGGGATTCTTGCGCCCATATATAGCGGTTCTCGCATTTGTGCGGCACACTTAAACCTTTGCCGATTAAGCTGTTCAGGATCGGAAATGTACCTCTTCTGAATCAGAAACGCTATATATAGGGTTTTTGAGAGAAGATAAGAGAGAAAAAAATAGACTCAAAAATCGGGTTGAGTAGGAATAAGGATAAAGGTAATCTTTTACGCATTTAAGTTACATTGACAGCATTACCCTTATTTTTAAGTTTTCTACTCCATTTAATAATCAATTCCCCTTCATTTAAAAGCTGATTGACTACTTTTTCCAGTTCTTCTTGATTTTCAAATTCTCGATTAGCTATGTATTATTTAGCGGAATGCCACACTAATTATATTAGGTTGTAATCTGGACTATAAGCTGGTAAAAACTCTAGCCTAATATTGGGCAACTCTTTTTCCACCTGCTCAATAACATCCTTCTTTTTGTGATAACTAGCATTGTCTAATATAATGATAATCTTAGGTCCCTTTTCTCGAAAATCTTCGGGCGGATTTCTCAAGTTTATCCATTCTTGACGAATCTCTTCATGAAGTTTCTTTAATTGTTCATGGAAAGTTTCTGAATTTCCTTTTTTGATCATAAAACAGACTCGTTTTTTGTCATTATATCTTAAGGCTCCCATCACATTCACCCTTCCTCTTTTTCTTTGTCCATTCACTTTTTTTCGCTTTCCTTTTTTTGTCCAAGCTCTCCTTCTTATTACTCTCAAACTAAATCCACATTCATGAGGGGCTGTGTGGCGAACCTGCGTCGCCACCTTGAAAGCCCCGTCCCAAAACCATACCTGGATTGACTCTGGCTTTTCTTTGGCCAACTTTAAATATTCATCTAATTTTTCTTTATAGCGTTTCTCACACCTGTGTGGCACAGTGAAACCTTTGCTGATTAAACTTTTCACCATCGACAATGTACCTCTTGCGAACAGGAAACGCTATAAATGCTTTTCTTAATTTCTTGTCTTGCTTATCTTCTAGACTATATTTCGCCCAGATATACACATACTTTTTTCTTCTCAATATTCTTCTCACTTGCGAGCCACTCAGTTTAATTCCTGTTTCCTTTTCTAGATGCTCTGCTAATCTTGCCGCTGTCCATCTCCCGAATTCAGGCTCTTCGGGAATTGTTATGCAAATAATTAACTTAAAATAAAATTCGATGAGAGTGCCTACGCCCAAAAGTAGCTGAAACTCATATAGGCAAGGACTTAAGGCACAAACAGATTAATACCAAAAGATAGACAATTGAGTTAAGATTTGATACAATAGCCAAAAACCAGAGTATTTTACTTATGATACTTGACAAATTTTTGAACCTAAATGGTTAATAAGTACCCATGAGGGTACTCATTAACCATTTCCACAGTTGATGCTGTACCGCACAGATAACTCAGCTGGCTCTAGTTCCTTGAGTGCTTTCGGTCGTAACCGAAGACTTACGGGACAAGTGGCCAATCTGGATGCAGAGCCAGCTAACGACCAAGATAAGCGGCGGCAGATAACCTTCGCAACTTCACCAATATCTCTCAACCGTCCGCTTCATCGACTTGTTAGGCAAGCACCTTTCTTAAAAAGCATCAAGTATTTGAATCTTGCTTAAATTTCCCAAGAATTAATAGATCGCCCGGCACATATACTTTTTGCAGGTCAATATAGTTCCCACTGGGAAATAATAAGTTCTCAAGTGCAAAAACTGAAACTGCATCAAAACTAATTGCTTGAATTTGTGACTTAATTTGACTAGGAGCTTGTTGCTGCACTTGTTTCCCCACACTCGCTTTCGTATAATCACAAGCTGTACTCTTTTCGATATTCAACACGGATAGCATTTGTAAATCATCCGTTTGAATATTAATACTTAATTTTTTATCTCTTGGATTTTGGGGATTACTCGTTATATTAATTGCCATTAAAGCATTAATCCCACAGGTGACACTAGAACTATAGTTATTAGTAAAACGACTATATTCTGCTTGAGTCTCTACAGAAAATTCTACACTTTCTGTTTGGGGTTTTAATTCCAATGTCAGCTTGCCGTCCTCTTGAGAATGAAATGACATATCAGAAATATCCCACAACTGGGGATTTTTCTTTAACCAGAATGAATGACCATCGTTCCATACTGGATCCTTCCCCCCCGCATAATGTCCTCTTTCATTTAATGAGCGAAGATCAATGTTTACACTGAAATTCCCGGCAGTAAATTTACTAATCCATCTCTGATCATCACTAGCAATTTTAAGGTCTGATTTAAAACCTTCAAGAACCCAACCCATACTACTATGTAATCCTTGTGGCAGAACACTGTTAAAAAAGACTTTGCTGCTAATCATTAAACTGGTTTCATATCCTTGAGGAATCGGCTCATGGACATCATTGAGGAATGTTTGGTTGTAATTTTTAGCATCTCGATTAGCTGTTGCAATAAACAATTGCAACATTTTGTTTTTACTCGGAGTAACCAGAACTTTAAATAGAAATTGGTTAGGGGTAAGATCCTGCAATGTAGCAATATTTGATAAATCAAGCGAGTTAATGATATATCTGACAGGATGTTCTACAAAATAAGCTGTCAACGCTTTATTAAAATCAAGCCTTTCCTCATCGCTCATGTTAATTTCATTTGCCTTAAAACTACCTTTCTGTAAATCCAAGACAACACTATACACATTACCTCCCTTTGACTCTACTAAGCCCTGAAGTTTGGTAATAGGAATAATGGCAGTTAGAGTTTCTCCCTTAATAGACACAGGTGGATCACAATGCTCAGGATTATCATCTATAGTGATACATTTAGTCAGACTTCCACCAGTGATATGAAATTCCAATTCAACGGTTTGATCGTTGTTTACAAGAAAATTCAGTCTAGGATATCCATACTGTATATTGAACTCCTGGCTACAGACAATTTTAGGAGGTCCTTCTAAAGCTACAAATGGATCAGTTTTATGAGGAGGAATTGAATTGCTATATTTTTTTAGTTCGCAATCCAATTTGTTTAGCAGTGATTCGCCACTTTTCACTATGGACTGTAATTCTTCATAAGATTTTTGTAGAAGTTTATCATACTCGTCCTTACTTAATAGTTTTGTCTGTAGCTTAATCTCAGCAGGTAGTTGGTCATACGGCTCCTTAATGAGTATGTTATACTGCTTTTCAAGTTGAAGTGTATTATACTGATGTGTAAGCTCAGTTTGATACTGTGTTTTAAGGTTTTCTTCGGACTGATCTTTAAGTTCACGTAGTTTGTCATACGGGTCTCTAAGTAATTCCCCTTTTAGCAGTAGTTCATAATACTGACTTGCAAGCACATTATTAATATTATCAAGAGACATATTGAAAACCACATCCCAACCATTCAACGCAGAGCCTTGTCTATTATTATACATGGTTGAGACTAAATCTTGTTCAGAAGGAGCGTTTGTCGCTGCCAAAACCATGGATTTAGATTTAGAAGCTCTCAAACCTAAAGGTTGATCTTTTATTCTGGCTTTAAGAATGAAGGTCAGCTTGAGGTTTACAGTGCTATTCTTAAAGCGAATATTTTTGTTCAGTTGAGTCTTAGGGAAACCAATCTCCCATGTGGCAAAAGGAGTGATAGGATTCACAGCTTCTGACCACGATCTTCCCCGATCGATAAACTTAGGTTCATTGGTTTCAACGTCATACTTATAAGTCCGTTCTCTCCTCACAGTATGAAAAGTTAGCAAATGTCGTTCTGTATCTCGGTCATAAAACGGACTACCTTGATAAGCCAGATTAACCAAATATCGACCACTGTCTGTAGAAGCTACATCTTCAATGGTGGCTACCACTGCAACTACTCGAACATCAAAATATTCAAGGAATTCTAAATTATCTGGCTGGATAGAAAGTTGATAGGTATTCCCATTAATCAAACTATTAACATCAACTCCATGCACTTCAAACTCAATCGGATCTGTTTCCGAAGACTGAAACTGATTCAACTTGGTTTTTGCTTGAATGGTGCTATTCGACTGACGTGCTAATGCACCCTTAAATCCAAGCAAGTCAAATGATGTTATGGACGTAGCTGGTTGCAAATACTGGTACTGTAAAGATTGATCTTGTAAGGTAAATGCTTTTGACACAATACCAAGCATTTGACTACGAATAAATACTAAGCTTCCCGTCAAACCAATGAGATCAATTTCAGAACGGTCTAAATCTTCAATATTCCCAGATTTCAAATACCCTTCGAGTTGTGCTAAACGTGCTGCTTGTGCCTTACTCATCGCTTGCTGTTTCTGCTGGAGATAAATATCGCGGGCTATTTGATGGGCAGAAGATTTAGCACTAACCAACGCTTTACCTCGAAGCACAAGAATCCCAAAGGCTTTCTGAAGTTCAGCTTTTGCTGGAGTTACACTAGCATCTGATGGACCCGTTGCCAATATGTAAGTCATATTCTGACTCATTTCATCCCAGTTTAAATTAGAGGTAGCAAAATCATCTAACCCATCAAGCGTTTGTTGAGCATTTTGGATTGAACCTAAGCTACTTGTAGCAGAAGTATAGAGTTTGGAAGTTGCATTCAGAACATTGAGAACTTTCTGAATTCTTTGAAACATGAGACCAAGATCCTTGACAGCAGTTATAGAACTAGCTGGAATCAGAATACTTGCCCCTAGGGAAAATAGGTTAGTTGCTACATCTAAGGCAAACTTGATCGTCTCACGAGTTTGCCAATCTTCTACCGCCTGTTGATAATTTTCAACGGCTGTTGCTACTTCACTTTGTTGTTCATTGACTTGTCGTTCAAGATCATTGATTTTTTTATCTTGACCTTCATATTCTTCCTGTTTTTTATCAATGATTGAATCATAATAAGAAGCTAGATCCTTTTGCTGATCAGCAGTTGCTTTGACAATTCCAGTTAACAACTTTCCAGATTGAACAATGTTTTGATTCAGGGTTTTAGCGACATCAATGATCAGTTCTTTTTCTTTCCGTTGCTCTATTTGTTCTTGAGCTTGGTAAACTTGATCATTGATTTCTTTAATATAGTTCAAAATATTCGTGACTTGTTCCTTATAATCAGCATAAGGCAACAATGGCACAAAAGTTCCTAAACTTGATTTCGTAGTAACACGCGCTAAATCTAAAGCACGAACCCGAAGGTCTAGAAGTTCAATATCTGAGCTATCTTGAGGAATTATATCTGCAAGCCATAATAATCCATCTTTCACACAACAATGTTCTTGCTCTGAACAAACATTACTACCATTGATAATACCTTGAGCAAAAGTAAATGAAAATTCTAAACTATTTTTCAATCTTGGCAATAGTTCTGGACTAGGAGCTTTACGAATGTCCGCTTCTACTTTTATGCTATATCGAGCTTCGGATTCATCATCACTCAAAACATACTTTAGACCATCGACAATTGTGTGGTGTTTTATTCCCGATTGATTTTCAATGAGTAATGCTCCAAAAAATCGATTACAAGCGAAAGTAGCCGAATCATAAGCTGTATCGGTTAACGTAAGAGATGGAACTGAATTGCATTTTTCTAAGTTAACTAATTGTGCCAGAAAAACTACATCAGTTCCCGGAATATTCGTGATTTTTGAGCTTGATTGTTCGACAAAATTGGCAGAAAGTGTAAATTTTTTTACTTCTTCTCTGGCAATTAATTGTAATTCTGATAAATCTATACTAGGTTTGTAAACATCAATGATTGGTGTAGCGATTGCCGAAATGAAACCAGGAATTTCGCTTTCAGGGATCTGGGATTTAAAATCACAATCACAGTATTGAATAAATTTAGATTCTATTACTCCTTTATATTTTTGAACCATAGCAGCCTTGAACACTCTTCTCCAGACTTTCTTGCGATTATGTTCAGCGAACAAAGCCAAAGATGTGAGTTCAATTTTTATAGGTGCAATTTCTGTAAATTCTTGATTCAGTCGCTCAAGCGATATTCTTGAATCTTTTTGGAATGGAGCGAAAATACTATTTTTATTTTTTCCTGCCCAGGACGGTTCATTCCAGTCCTGAGCTTCTAATGTTTCATTCAGTTTATTATCTCCACTCAAACACAGAATCTTGCCATATTCTTTGACAAAACCGAATGCTCCTGTATTCGAATCAGTCGTAAAGTAATTAAACGAAACTGCTTCTGGTCCACTTAAAGGATTTTTTCCATTGGCATAAGCTTTTTTAATCCTTTCAAAACGTTGAGACGGATAAGCAAAAACTTGAAATATAACATCACCTGCCGTTACTTTGGAAACGAAATGCGTTCCCCAAACCTTAAAGAAATCTAAATAGGCTTGAGCATTTGCTTGAGTAATATTATCTGGGCTAAATCTACCGGATTTATCGGTTCCGTGACGTAAAGAAGTTAATTTTTGGCGAAAATCTTCATCAACCCCTAAATTCTCTGGAATTCGGGCAGGGTTAGGGTGGATGCGGATTCCTTGTTCTATACAGGGATGCTCTGCAATCCCGACTTCACGGCGTAGTTGTACCAAAGCATACCGAAAATCTTGATTACTTAGGTTAATACCAAGAGTTTCTGACAGTTTTTGTATAGCTCTCTTTTTATCTTTATCAGATATTAATAAATTCCCTGCTGGTAATGTGGGTTCTTCAATTCCATCAGATGGGTTTACTATTGTATAGGGAAATAAAACACTCAATAAATCTTCTGCTGAGTCATGTAGCGAGATTTCTGGATAGCTCCACGTTGGGTTTTCAGGAGTTACATCAAGTTCAAAATCGGTTAAAGCCTTTTTCTGTGGTTGAAACAGTCCGTTCCTCTCATCGTAGTTAGTCAAATTCCAGCTAGGGTCATATCCTAAAACCAGATTGGCTGTAGTACCTAATTTTACAGTACCCAAAATATCCATAAACTTTACTCCTTTTTGACTTATTTGTAAGGGTATGCACTTGCTGCCTAACTACTATGTTATAGGTCAACTTTCCGTATAACACTCTCCAGACTAACGATATGGGTCAACTTTCGGCATATCACCTCATTTAGGCGTGATCGCTAGAAGTTTCCGTATATCACGCCCAAAAGCGTGTTAGCCAGATTAGCATATTGCCAAAAACCTTGTTTAACTAAATTCCTGACAATTAGTCCAATTCTGGCGACGATTATTCGATCTGACCGCACCCCTTGATAAAAATTTATAATTATTCGATTCGTTTAATTGTCGAGGGCTTCTGTAAAGATTTTTTACCGTGAAATTATCATTCATACCCGATACAAGTATCCACCCCACACCCAGTAACAAACTTTTTGCCGCAAACCCTAATTCAACCCTTTGCTCCTGTACTTTTAGCAGCACAGGAGCAAAGCTGAAAATAAAAATTAATAACTGTCCTCATCGGTGATAACTTCCACGGGAATCACTTCTTCTAACACTTTTTCCTGCATTTCTTGGCGACGAATTGGTATTTTGGTTTTTTCTAATTCTGGTAAAGCTACTAATTCCCGTTGTTTTTCCCGGACAGTATTGGGTAACAACATCGGTAAAGGTTCGGGGGTTTCTAACCAGTAGCTGGCCACCGGTAAAGTATGTTCTAAATCTTCCAATAAACGGGGAATAATCATCACCGCGTGCAGTTCACCGATTTTCTCCGCTTCCCGCATTCCCGCATCAATGGCCACGGCCACATTAGCGACGGAACCCCGGATAATGGCCGTACACAAACCATCCCCAATTGTTTCGTAGGAAGCTAACTGCACATCGGCGGATTTTAACATGGCATCGGCTGCCCCCACCATAGCGGGAAAACCCCTGGTTTCCAAAAGACCGATCGACATATTGCTCAGTTTGCTGAAACCCCGTTGACTTTGGGCAATTTCAGCTAAACGGCTACCAATTGGGAAAATTACCTCTAAATTGGGCATCGGTCGGGGAATAACCGATTTAGATACCAATTGTCCGAACTGTGCGGCGGTTTTTGCCCCTTCTTCCACTGCTAACCGCACATCGGCAATATTACCACGCACGATCGCCGTACAGTGACCACCGCCAATTTTTTCGTAACCCACGAGGGTAACTTCTGCCGATTTTAGCATCATATCCGCGGTCCCGACGATCGCCGGAAAGCTGAGGGTAGAGACTAAACCCAAGGCGCTATCTTTGGGGTGACGCTTGGTTTTCATCGTCCTTTGACCGGGGTTAGTTGTGGACGAGGGGGGAATGCTTCCATTAACTCTTAATCTAGACATTGAAGATAAACTTGCCCTAACAGGTACGAAGGGGGTGATTGTCAGCTATCCTGTTACTATCTAGTCTATCCTGTTAACCTTAATTGCTATTGAAGATTTTTGAGGGATTAGATAAATTTTAGTTATTGTAGCTTGATCAAGTTGTCTATGACAGAACAGCCTCGCAGTACAGATGATCGAATCAGCGAAACGGAAGCGACCGAATTAATGCGATCGCTGCTTCATAAGGAAGGAAATTGGGTGAATTGGGGGCAAAAATGTCAAAAACTGCAAAAAGCTGGCTACGATTCCCAGTTAATTTTTGAACAAACCGGGTTTCAAAATGCCCAACAAAATTTAATTATTGTCGCTGCCCAAGTTTTTGAGAGTTTAATCAAAGCGGGGGCAGATGAAGATTTATTAAGTTACTACGTCGGGCCGCGCAGTGATGTGCTATACGAATTACGGATTCTCAACCAAGAACAAAGATTGGGGGCAGCGAAATTAGCGGCAGAAAAAAGGATTGAGGTGGCCGAAGCACACGATATCGCCAAAGCTATCCAGGATTTTTCCCGTTTATCCCAGATTCCCAGTGAATTTACCCGTCATCCTGGAGATGCGATCGCTTACCAGTGTTGGAAACGGGGCAAACAAAAGCGAGATTTAGCTGAAAGGGCGAAATTAATCGCTAAAGGTTTGAAATTTGCCCATTCTGACTCGGCCAGACAGGCGATCGAGTCTTTACTACAAGATTTTACCGTTACTCCCTCCCGTAGCGCACCCTTGCTACCCGTCCACCGTTTACAGGATGAGGACGAATTAGCCAGAATTATTCCTTTAGTAGGAAGATTTCCGGTGACGGTAACTGATATAAAATGCACAGAAAGTCTGAGCGTCGAGGAACCTTTTCGACTGGTAACAGTGGGGGATAAACAAACGATTGTGCCTCTCCCCGGTTGGCAAGCAATTCTCAAAGCGATCGATCCTGTAGCTATTTTATGGCCTAGCGATCAATTACCTCGATCGATTGCCACTAGGTCTGAGGAAGTGTTATTAGTGATCGATCGAGTTTTGGCCGAATGGGACGTGAACAATTATTATCTAGTGGAGAGGGATAATTCTGTCTTTTTACAATGGTTTGATAGTTCCCCCGATGTCACCATCCTAGGTGAATTAGTCTTGATTTTAAGAGCAAAAAATATCCTCGATGAAAAAAATATCACCGAACCCTGGCAAATGGACGACTAAAACTGATAACTGATATATGCGTGCAGTAATTTGTGGATATTATGGGAGAGGAAACGGAGGAGATGAGGCATTATTAGTGTCTCTATTGCAGATGTTACCCTCAGCAATTAAACCTATTGTTTTGTCAAATAATCCCAGAGAAACCAGTCAACGTTATGGAGTGGAAACTTGTCCTAGTCGGGACTGGTGGCAAGTTTTTCAAACTCTTAAAAAAGCCGATATATTTATCTGGGGTGGTGGCAGTTTAATGCAGGATGTCACCAGTTTTGCCAGTCCAATGTATTACGGTGGTTTAATGGCTCTCGCTCAATTATTGGGCTTAAAAACTATTGCTTGGGGCCAGGGAATTGGACCATTAAATAGACCTTTTACCCGTTGGTTAACCAAAAAAGTTTTGCAACAATGTAGTTTAGTTACTGTGCGCGATGATATATCGGCTCATTTAGTTGCCGATTGGGGTATTAGTCCCATTGTTGCCCCAGATCCAGTATGGGCTTTAGAAGCTCAATCAGTCAAGGGATTATCGGATTTACCCGCCCCAAGAATCGCCGTCAATTTACGTCCCCATCCCCTATTAACCCCAGCAAAATTAGATAAATTAACCCAAGCTTTAATTGATTTGCAGACCAGTACGGGGGCTTTTATTCTCTTAGTCCCTTTTCAAAAGTCGCGGGATTTGCCCCTCTGTGAAGCTGTAGCACGTCAATTAAGGGAAAATCATCAAATCATTAGTTTAGAGGATCCAAGACAGTTGAAAGGCTTATTTCGCGGGGTAGAAATGGTGATCGGAATGCGCTTTCATAGTTTGATTATGGCCGCAGCAGAAGATTGTCGTTGTTTTGCCCTTAGTTATGATCCGAAAGTGTCGCGATTAATTGCCGAAGTACCGATGCCGGGTTGGGAATTAGATCAGTTACCAGAGGCAGTTAATGATATTAGTAACACTTGGATTAATTTTTATGCCAATGGAGAGGGATTAACCAGCGATCGCAAACATTTTTTAATCGATCGAGCTTTAATTCATCGAGAAGTTTTATCTAGATTGGTGAGCTAATTTTTATGTCGAGTGCCATTACCGAAGCTATCACGACTATTGCCCTAGCTGAGACAAGATTTAATATACCTGTTGCTTTATAAGATATTAGTGCAAATGCTCAAAGTCTCTCTTCCTTCTCCCCACTTCCCCACTTCCCTGATTAATAACGGATACGAGGATCAATGTAAGCATTGATTAAATCGATCAAAATACTGGCAAAAACCACTATTGTCGCAAAAAAAGCCATTAATCCCTGCACTGTTGGGTAATCCCGCAGAGAAATCGCACGATATAACTGATTTCCCAAACCCGGCCAAGAAAAAGTAACTTCCGTCAAGACTGCACCCCCTAAAAGAGCCGCAAAAGTTAATCCTAAGACAGTAATTACAGGAATTAGAGCATTTTTCAGCGCATGGGCGATCATAATCGTTTTTTCTGGTATTCCTCTCGCTTTTGCCGCATCTACATAGTCCGCTTGCAAAGTTTGTTTCAGATTAACTCGCACCATCCGTTCAAAAATTCCACTCAAAAGAATGCCGAGAGTAAAACTAGGTAAGGCTAGATAATACAAAGCCGTGGGCAACTTATCTAGTTGCAGAGTCATCAGACTATCAAGGGTGTATAAACCCGTAATTGTCTGGGGTGGAGTTTCACTCAAAGGAAAACGAGTCCCCAAAGGAAACCAGCGCAACTGTACCGCAAAAATTAGCTGTAAGAGCATTCCTACCCAAAAAATCGGCAAGGAATAGGTTATCAGTCCAAATAAACGTCCCCCCGCGTCTAAGGGAGTATTGGGACGGGAAGCGGTGATAATTCCCAATCCGACTCCCACTATCACTGCAATCAGCATCCCATAAAAAGTTAGTTCCACCGTCGCCGGAAAATGTTTAGCGATAATCTCCCACACCGTCACCCCCTTACTGGTTAAAGAGTCTCCTAAATTGAGGCGCATTAGGTGAAAAATATAGTCTAGGTACTGGAAAAATAGGGGCTTATTCAGTCCTAACTGTTCTCTTAGGGCATTTTTGGCACTTTCAGGAGCGCGGTTGCCTAAAATCGCATCCGTGGGATCACCGGGAGCAACACGCATCAGCAGAAAAACCACCGTCACGATCGTCCATAACATCAAGGGAGCTAGGAGTAAACGCACCAGTAAATAGGATTGTAAAGCAGAGCGGCGAGACATGAGGGCTTTCCGATTAGAAAATAGACTCTCAAGGAACCATACCCCAAAATCGACCAGGCGATCGAGAGGGATTGAATAAAAAATTAAATAGAGGAAAAATATTTAGTACAGATAAACTATTTTGTCCGCCCCGCCAGTTCTGAGCCAAGGACTACCAAAAACTCCTAAAAGCTGAAAGGCTTACGTGGCAAGGGATAGAAAAAAGATCAAAAAATTTTGCCAAAAGGGGTTGACAAACTAGGGGAAGTTAGATACATTGGTAAATGCGCGGTTGAAGCAAAGCGAAAGCGAAGCGAAACAAACGACGCTG